>JARJMX020000055.1 GCA_029335925.2 Gammaproteobacteria bacterium | reverse complement strand
ATCTTGACCTGTAGCCCGCCCAGCTCAGGGCTAGGGGCGAAGTGCAGGCTGCCACCGTAGGCCGCGACGATCTGCCGCACGATGGACAGGCCCAACCCATGGCCGGGACGGCTCTCGTCCAGGCGTTGGCCGCGCGGGGTGTCTTGGTTGAGGCGTTCAGTGTCGGCCCCGGGGCCATCGTCCTCGATCAGGGCCGTCAGCTGCCCCTCCGCGGGGCGAAGGGTCAGCCGCACGCGTGTTTGTGCCCATTTGCCGGCGTTATCGAGCAGGTTGCCGAACAGTTCGAGCAGGTCCTCCCGGTCGAAGGGGAGCAGGAGGTGCTCCGGTGCCCGCATCTCAAACGTAAGGTCCCGGTCGCGGTGAACCAGGCGCATGGTCTGTAGCAATTCCTTGAGCGTGGGCACGGCATCCAGCAGAGTCAGACCGCCGGCGCCCGACTCACTCCAGCGAGCATGACGCAGCTCGCGCTGGATGATGTCCTCAATGCGCTGCAGGGCTCCTTCCACCACGGCGGGAAGGGGCGAGAGCAGGCTTTGGCGCAGCGCGGCTAGAGGCGTTTTGAGCGCATGGGCGAGATCAGCCAGGGCATGGCGGGAGCGCTCGATCCGGCGCGTCTGGCGCTCGAGCAGGGCATTGAGTGCCTGTACCAGCGGACGCAGTTCGTTCAGCCGGGGAAGGGGCAGTTGCTGCAGTTCATGGCGTTCGAGCCGCTTGGTATCCTGCTCCAATTGCTTAACGGGTTGGAGCAGCCAGCGCAGGAGCAGGAACTGGCCACCGAGCAGCAGCAGGAACAGGGCGAGCGAGAGGGCGATGAAGCGGGCGCGGAAGCTCGCAAGGTGGGCCGTCAAGTCATCCAGGCTCTCGGCCAGCAGGAGTGTGCCGCCTTCCGGCAGGTCGCGGCGCAGGATCAGAAGCGGCTCCTCGCCATGGCTCTGGGTGGCGTTGCCGTGCTCGCGGGCCGGGGCTTGGGGTGTGCGCGGCATGGTAGCCTCGCTCACCCCAGGGGTCTTTGGCATGGGCAGGGCGCGCCCGCTGCTGGAGGGTGAGGTCAGGGTCTGCCCGTCCAGCACCAGGGTGTAGTAATGCCCGCTGCCCGGACGCTGGTAGATGGGCGGGATCAGGCGCGCTTCGAGCATGGGCTGGCCATTCTTGATGCGGAGGGCATCGCTTAGCCATTCCGCATCGTGTTCCAGGCGGGTGGCGATGTAGTCCTCCGTGGTCAGACGCGGGGCGCGTTCGGTGACGAAGCCGTGCAGCAGCACCAAAAGCGCCAGGCTCGCGCCCAGCCACCAGGCCAGCCGGGCATACAGGCTCATGCGTCCTCCCCGGGCACAAAGACATAGCCCAGGCCACGGCGCGTTTGAATGCAATCCCGGCCAAGCTTGGCGCGCAGGCGGTTGACATAGACCTCCAGCACATTGCTGCCCAGGATATGATCCTCGTTATACAGGCGATCCTCGAGCCAGGCCTTGGCCAGCACCTGACTTGGGTGGAGCATGAACAGACGCAGCAGGCGGAATTCCATGGCGGTTAGGGGGATGGTTGAGCCGTCTGCGCGTTGCAGCATCTGTCGACCTTCATCGAGAGTGAGCCCGCCTGCGCGCAACGGCCCGCCGGGGGGCAGGCCATGGGCGCGTCGCAGCAGGGCCGTCAGGCGGGCCAGCAGCTCCTCGGGGTGGAAGGGTTTGGTCAGGTAATCGTCCGCCCCGGCATTGAAGCCATCCACCTTCTCGTGCCAGGCATCGCGTGCGGTCAGGATCAGCACGGGCAGACGGACCCCGGAGGCGCGCCAGGTCCGCAGAACCTCCAGGCCCGGACATCCCGGCAGGCCGAGATCGAGGATCACGGCATCATGCAGACCTTCCTGACCAAGAAAGCGCGCCTCGGAGCCATCGCGGGCACGGTCCACGGCAAAGCCTGCGCGCTGCAAGGTGGCTCGCAGCGTCATTGCCAGGGGATCGTCGTCTTCGGCCAGCAGGATGCGCATGCTGCGGATGGTGGCGCAAAACGAGCCTTAGGTCGATGGGGTGGTGTGCCGCCCTTCGCCGAAACGCTCGTACAGTACTGGCAGCAGGATCAGAGTCAACAGGGTGGAGCTGATCAGGCCGCCGATCACCACTACCGCCAGCGGGCGCTGGATCTCGGCCCCCGGCCCCTGGGCGAACAGCAGAGGCACCAAGCCAAGGGCAGCGATAGTGGCGGTCATCATCACCGGCCGCAGGCGGCGGCGCGTGCCTTCCAGTACCGTGCGGCGCATATCCAGTCCGTTCTGGCGCAGGTTTAGGAAGGTGTTGACTAGCACCACGCCATTGAGCACGGCAATCCCGAGCAAGGCGATAAAGCCCACCGAGGCCGGGACGGAGAGGTATTCCCCGGCAAGATAGAGGGCCAGGACCCCGCCGATCAGGGCCAGCGGCACGTTGACCATGACCAAGAGGGCCGGGCGCAGGCCACCGAAGGTGGCCGCCAGCATCCCCAGGATCAGCACCAAGGTCGCAGGCACCACAATGGAGAGACGCTGCATGGCACGCTGCTGGTTCTGGAACTCGCCGCCCCAGCTCAGGCGGTAGCCCGGTTCCAGCGGCACGGCTTGCGCCACCTTCTGTTGGGCCTCGGCGACAAAGCCGGCCAGGTCGCGGCCGCGCACATTGCAGAGGATGACCACATTGCGCTCCGCCTGCTCATGCTGGATCAGCACGGGACCATCGAGGCTCTCCAGGCTGGCGAGCTGACCGAGGCTGACCTGCTGACCATCCGGCAACACCACGGGTAGGGCGGCCAAATCTTCGGGCGTCTGCCCCGCTGGGGCCTTGAGGATCAGCGGGATGCGGCGCAGTCCCTGCTGGATCTCGCCCACCCGCAAGCCCTCCAGCTGGGCGCGCAACAGGCTCGCCACCTCATCTACCGAGAGTCCCAGGCGGTTGAGTTCCGGGCGATTCAGGGTCACAGTCAGGTAGCGCGCGCCCTCGGCCTGGGTGGTGAACACATCCTCCGCGCCAGAGATACCCTTCAGCGTGGCGGCGATAGCGGCGGCCTTCTCGTTCAGTATGGACAGCTCGGGGCCGAATAGGCGGATGGCGACATCGCCGCGCGCGCCGATGATCATCTCGGAGACGCGCATCTCAATCGGTTGGGTAAAACCATAGGTCACCCCGGGGAAGTCTCCCATCACCGTACGGATGCGGTCCATCAGCGCGTCCTTGTCGGGTACGCTCCAGGTAGGGCGCGGCTTGAGTACCAGGAAGCTGTCGGTCTGGTTCAAGCCCATCGGGTCAAGACCCAGCTCGTCGCTGCCTGCGCGGGCGATAATGGCCTCGATCTCCGGCACCCGCGCCAAGATCGCCTGCTGTACGCGTTGATCCAGGGCGAGCGATGCATCCAGGTCGATAGAGGGGTGCTTTTCCAATTGCAGGATCAGCGAGCCCTCATCCATGGTCGGCATGAAGGTCTTGCCGGCCTGCATCAGGGCCAGGGCCGCAATCACCACGCCGACCACGACCCCGCCCATCAGGCTGCGCGGATGGCCGAGGGCCCAGTGCAGGGCGGGATCGTGCACCTTGTGCAAGGCCCGCACCAGGCGGGATTCATGGTGCGAACCCGGTTTGAGCAGCCCGACCGAGAGCGCCGGGATGAAGGTCAGCGAGAGCAGCATCGAGGCGCCGAGGGCGATGATGATGGTCACCGCGACCGGACTGAACAGCTTGCCCTCCAGTCCCTGCAGGGTGAGCAGCGGCAGGAAGACGGCGGCGATGATGAGTATGCCGCTTACGACCGGCTTGGCGACCTCCAAGGTGGCGGTGCGCACGGTATCGGTCAGGCTGCGTCCATCCTGCTGGCCGAGGCGGGCGACGATGTTCTCCACCACCACCACCGCGGCGTCCACTAGCATGCCGAGCGCCACCGCCAGGCCGCCGAGGCTCATGAGATTGGCGCTCATGCCAAGCTGGCGCATGGCAAGGAAGGTGGCGAGCGCCGCCAGCGGCAGGATCAGGGCAACGGCCAGGGCGGCCCGAGCCTCACCCAGAAACAGCACAAGCATTATGACCACCAGCACCACGGCCTCCAGCAGGGCCTTGCTCACGGTGTGGGTGGCTTGATCGACCAGGTTGCCGCGGTCGTAGAACATCTCGATGTGCACGCCCTCTGGCAGGCTGGGTGCCAGCTCGTCGAGGCGTGCACGCACCCCCTCGACCACGGCCCGCGCGTTCGCCCCCCTAAGGCCCAGCACCAGGCCCTCTACTGTCTCCCCCTGGCCATTGCGGGTCACCCCGCCGTTGCGGGTGAGGCTGGCAAGGTGCACCTCGGCCACCTCATCCACCCGCACACTGCCGCCGTCGCGGGTCGGTACGCGCAGGCTGGCGAGGTCCTCGAGGGTATGAGCTCGACCGATGACCCGTACCAGCAGGGCCTCCTCGCCTGCGGTCAGACGGCCGGCGCCATCATTACGGTTGTTGCTCATGAGGGTGGCGCGCAAATCTTCGGTGCGTACCCCACGCGCGGCCATGCGTACGGGGTCGGGGGCGACCTCGAAGGTCTGCACCCGCCCGCCGAGGGCATTGACATCCGCCACTCCGGGCACGGTGCGCAAGGCGGGACGGATCACCCAGTCCAGCAGGGCGCGGCGCTCCTCTAATGGCTGCGGCCCCTCGATGGTGAACATGAACATCTCGCCCAATGGCGTGGTGATGGGCGCAAGCCCCCCTTCGATACCTTCCGGAAGGCTGTTCATGACGTTCGCCAGGCGTTCGGCCACCTGCTGGCGGGCCCAGTAGATATCGGTGCCATCGGCGAAGTCCACGGTAATGTCGGTCAGACCATACTTGGCCACTGCGCGCAGCATGGTTTGCTGAGGCAGGCCCAAAAGCTCGGTCTCGATGGGGATGGTCACCCGCCGCTCGATCTCCTCTGGCGTCAGTCCCGGCACCTTGAGAATGATCTTCACCTGCGGCGCGGAGACGTCCGGAAAGGCGTCGATCGGCAGATTGAGCATGGCGTGGGTGCCGAGGGCGGCCAAGAGCGCGCCCAGAATTAGGGTCAGCAGGCGACGGCGCAGGGCAAGATCAATCAGCGCATCGAGCATCACTTGGCCTCATGCTGGGACTGCCAGGCGGCCTTGATCGCCATGGCCCCCCGGATCACGATACGATCCTCGGCCGTCAGCGCGCCCCCAAGCAGGGCGGTTTCATGGCTGCGGCTGCGCACCTCCACTGTCAAGGGCTGCACCCCTTCTTGGCGCTGGACGAAGATCACCTCCTGACCATTGAGGTTGACCAAGGCACTGGCCGGGATGCGCCAGAGGGTCCCGGCCTCCTCGAAGCGCACTTGTACCCGCTGCCCAGGGCGTAATGTACTGCCCTGGGGCAGCTCGATGCGCACCCGCACCGTCTGCCGCTGGGGCTCGGCGGTCGGCGCGATGGCCAGCACCAAGCCACGCAGCCCGCCTGGTTCGATGCTGACTGGCTGGCTGGGCAACACCCCACCGACCTGCTCCAGCGGCAGGTCGGCCTCCACCCAGCGGCGCTCGGTATAGCCTAGCTCGACTGCGACGGCTCCCTCATCGAGCCAGGCACCGGGCGTGGTATGCAGCATCAATACGCTGCCAGGGCGAGGGGCGCGTATCACCAGTTCGGCACCGACCTGGCCCTGGCTCAGCCGTTTGGGATCGAGCCCAGCCAGCGTCAGGCGCGTGGCTAAGCCCTGGGTTTCGGCGTGAGCCTGGCGCAGGGCGATTTCCGCCTCGCGTACCCGGCGCTCGATCCCGATTCCCTCGCGCATCAGGCGCTGCTCGCGGCTTAGGGTCTGGCGGGCCAAGTCCTCGTTGGCCTGCGCGCGCAGGTAGTCTTGCACCAGCTGCACCAGCATGGGGCTGAAGAGGGTCACTAGCGGCTCTCCGCCCTGCACCGCTGCGCCGCTGGCGGCATGCACGCGCACCACCCGACCGTTCAGCGGGGCGATCAGCAGCTCATGCCCGTCCGGCGGCATGACCACCTGCCCCGGCCAGGCAGGGCCTGCTGCGGTCTTTGCGGGGATGGGGGGCGCAAGGTGCAGGCCCATGGCCTCGCTCTGGGCCTGGCTTAAGGGAAGAAACTCGTTGGCCTGGGCGAGGGGCAGGCTGACCAGGAGGGCCAGGGCCGCAGAGAAAGTACGAAGGTTCATGGCAGGACGCCTTGGGCCTGATTGAAACGGGCAATCCAGCGGCCGACCTCGAGCTCGGCAAGGCGCGCCGCGCGCTCGGCCTCGAAGGTTTTCCGCATCACGTTGACGTAATCGAGGGTGTCCAACTCCCCTGCCTCCAGTCGCCGCCCGGCCAGCCTGAGTTCCTCGCGCGCGCTCTGGGCCCGGCGCTCAAGCAGACTGGCTTGGGTACGCGCGGCCTCCAGCCCCAGTCGGGCCTGTTGACGCTGGATCTCCAACGCTCGGGTCAGGCGCGCCAGACGGACCGAGGCCTCGGTCTCCGCATAGCGAAGAGAGGCCTCGGCAGCCTGACGATGACGCTCCCAGGGCAGAGGCAGGCTCAGATTGAGAGCCAGGGCATCACGGGTAGGACTGCCTGGCGCCTGCTCCTGACGCGCCACCAAACCGAGTGCAGGGGTGCCTTGGGCCGCCAGCACGCCGAGCTCACGCTCGCCTTTGGCGCGTTCCAGCCCCTGCCGGGCCTGGGCCCATTGCGGGTGGTCCTCCACGGGGCGTTCGGTAGCAAGAAGCTCGCCCTTCACCTCGGGCGGGCTCGACTGGCGGCTGAGCTGTCGCCAGACCGCCAGGGCCTGGTGACACTCGGCACGCGCCACCTCCAGCTGGATGTCCAGTTCCAGCAGCATGCCCTCGAGGGTCACCAGGTCGGCGCGGGGGCGCTCGCCGAGGGTGACCAGGCGTGTCAGCCTGTCCAGCGCCTGGCGGGCCTCGTGCGTGGCAGCCTCCTGCGCCGCCATCCCCGCCTCCGCCAGTGCCACCTGCCAAGCCGCCTCGCGCAGTTGCCCGGCGAGTTCCCAGGCGAGCAGGCGC
>JARJMX020000045.1 GCA_029335925.2 Gammaproteobacteria bacterium | reverse complement strand
ATTCCATGGTGCACGACCGCATCGACCAGGAGATGTTTGACTATCTCAGTCGGCTAGACCAGCTGCAGACCATCACCCAGCGCGCGGAACCTTACCTATTCTTCATCGTCGAGCAGTTGCGCGAGCGCGGCATGCCGATGGAGCTCGCCCTGCTGCCGATCATTGAAAGCGCCTACCAACCACAGGCCACCTCGCGCTCCGAAGCCGCCGGCTTGTGGCAGTTCATCCCCAGTACCGGCCAGCATTTCGGCCTGAAGCAGAACTGGTGGTACGACGGCCGCCGTGACGTGCACGCCTCCACCCAGGCCGCACTGGATTACCTTCAGCGCTTACACGACATGTTTGGTGGTGACTGGCCCCTCGCCCTCGCCGCCTATAACGCCGGCGAAGGCACCGTCAGCCGGGCCATTGAACGCGCCGCCTCCAAAGGCAAGCCTACGGATTACTGGTCGCTTGACCTGCCGGAAGAAACCAAAGCCTACGTCCCCCGCCTGATCGCTCTTAGCCGCCTGTTCCGCGACCCGCACGTATACGGACTGATCCCGCACAAGATTGAGGACGCACCCTTTCTTGCGCGCATCGAGTTTGATCGGCCCTTGGACCTCTCCAAGGTCGCCAATGCCATGGACATGAGCGTGGATGAGCTGTACCGCCTCAACCCCGGCTTCAAGCGCGGAGTGAACGGCAATGGCAAGGAAACCGTGGCTCTGCTTTTGCCGCAGGACAAGGCCCACCGGCTGAAGACCCTAGACATAAAAGACCTGTATGCCGTCTTACCCAAGCAGCGCCAGATCAAGGCGGCCCGTGACGAGAGCACGGTCAGCTTCGCCCGCCGTTTGGGTGTGAGCCTCGCCACCCTGCGCGACATGAACCCCGGGCTGCGTGACAAGGTCACACGCGGCCAAACCGTACTGCTTCCCGAAAGCCCCTCCGCGCATATCGAACTGGCCGAAGCCAAAACTACCGCTTCAGCGGCCCCCGGCAAGGCCATCCATCACGTGGTCTCCCCTGGCGAAAACCTCTACCAGATCTCGCGCCAGCACGGGGTAGATACGCAGACCCTCGCCTCCTGGAATGGCCTGAAGCCCAACAGCACGCTCAAGGCCGGACAGAAGCTGGTCATCTATACCGAACCATCAGGAAAGGGCTCAAGCCCACCACGGATACCACTCGTAGCACACAAAACCCACCTGCCGGAGACGACAGGCGGCTCACGCAAGACCAAGAGCGCGGAAGGACGTTCGACGAGCACACCGAGGGCCACCGCCAAGGCGCCTACCGGGGAAGTTCGCAAGACCACCTACACCGTGCAGAAAGGGGATACCCTGTTCAGCATCGCCAAGCGCTTCAAGGTGGAGGTGGCGCAGCTGCGCCAGTGGAACAAGCTGGATAAGAAAGGCGAGCTCAAGCCCGGCCAGACCATCGTCGTCGTGCTCGCCGAAGCGCCACCGAAAGCCTCCTGATAATAACAGAGGCAGGGGGAGCCCCTGGTGGTGGGCCAGTTCCATCCTCCCACCGACAATGAAAGCACCCTAGCCGATGCGCATTATCGCGGTGCGGGGGGGCGAACAGCTGGAGGCCAAGCGGCCCGAGGCGCTGAAGGCATGCTGGGGGCAGACTCACCTCAGACCACGACATCCGCCAGATGGCCCTTGCTCTCCAACCAGGCGCGCCGATCGGCCGCACGCCGCTTGGCCAGCAGCATATCGAGCATGAGGCGGGCCTCCTCCGCCTGATCCAGGGTCAGGCGCACCAGGCGGCGGGTCTCCGGGGCGATGGTCGACTCGCGCAGCTGCATCGGGTTCATCTCGCCCAGGCCCTTGAAGCGGGTCACGCTCACCTTGCCCACCTTCTCCGCCTTCAGGCGGTCGAGGATACCGTCGCGCTCCTGCTCGTCCAGGGCGTAGAACACCTGCTTGCCGGCATCGATGCGAAATAGCGGCGGCATGGCCACGTACACGTGCCCAGCCTCGACCAGGCTGGGGAAATGGCGCACAAACAAGGCGCACAGCAGGGTGGCGATGTGCTGACCGTCGGAGTCGGCGTCCGCCAGCACGCACACCTTGCCGTAGCGTAGCCCCGACAGATCGGGGTTGCCCGGCTCGATACCGAGCGCCACCGTGATATCGTGCACCTCCTGGGAGGCGAGCACCTGCTCCGGGTCGGTTTCCCAGGTGTTCAGGATCTTGCCGCGCAGCGGCAGGATGGCCTGGAAGTCCCGATCGCGCGCCTGCTTGGCCGAGCCACCGGCGGAGTCGCCCTCGACCAGGAACAGCTCGGTGCGTGTGAGATCGGTGGACAGGCAGTCTGCCAGCTTGCCCGGCAACGCGGGGCCCTGGGTGACGCGCTTGCGTACCACCTTCTTCTCCTCGCGCAGGCGGCGCTGGGCCTTCTGGATGGCAAGCTGCGCGATCTGCTCGCCGACCTCCGGCTGCTGGTTGAGCCACAGGCTGAAGGCGTCCTTAAGTACGCCCGAGACGAAGGCCGCGCTCTCGCGCGAGGAAAGGCGCTCCTTGGTCTGGCCAGCGAATTGCGGCTCGCGCATCTTCAGGGAGAGCACGAAAGTCACATCCTGCCAGACGTCTTCCGGCGCGAGTTTGAGCCCACGCGGGAGCAGATTGCGGAACTCGCAGAACTCACGCAGAGCCTCGGTCAGCCCCAGGCGCAGGCCGTTAACGTGGGTGCCACCCTGCGCAGTGGGAATGAGGTTGACGTAACTCTCTTGGACGGCCTCACCGCCCTCGGTCAGCCAGGCCAGCGCCCAGTCCACCGCCTCGCGCTCGCCCGCAAGGCTGCCCGTGAAGGGCGCCACCGGCAGGATCGGCTGACCGGCCAAGGCCTCCAGCAGGTAATCGCGCAGCCCGTCCGCATAGCACCACTCGTCCTTCGTGCCCTCCGCCTCATCGACGAACGTGACTTTAAGGCCGGGGCACAACACCGCCTTGGCGCGCAACAGCTGGCGAAGGCGGCTTACCTGGAACTTCGGTGTGTCGAAGTACTTCGGCTCCGGCCAGAAACGCACCAGGGTGCCCGTACGATTCCTGCTCACCGTGCCGGTGACGCGCAGGTCTTCCACCTTGGCACCATGCTCGAAGGCCATGGCGTGTTCCTTGCCGTCCCGCCAGACGGTCACTTCCAGCCGGCGCGAGAGCGCGTTGACCACCGACACCCCTACCCCGTGCAGGCCACCGGAGTAGCCGTAAACCTTCTCGGAAAACTTGCCGCCGGCATGCAGTTTGGTGAGAATCACCTCCACCCCCGGGATGCCCTGTTCGGGGTGGATATCGACCGGCATGCCACGCCCGTCGTCGACCACGGAGACCGAACCATCGCCGTGCAGGGTCACCTCGATCCGCTTGGCGAAGCCGGCCAGCGCCTCGTCCACGCTGTTATCGATGACCTCCTGCGCCAAATGATTCGGGCGGGTGGTGTCGGTATACATGCCAGGACGCTTCTGCACCGGCTCAAGCCCGGTGAGCACCTCGATGGCAGCGGCGTTGTAGGCGTTGTTACTCATGCTGGTTGCTTGAATCCCCGATGGACGCCTCCATTCTAACGGCAGCCTGTAAGATAGGGCTCACCCTCTTTAAAACCGATTCGAGATCACACGATGAGTAGCTTCGTCTTTGACATCACCGAACAGGACTTTGCCGAGAAGGTCATCCAAGCCTCGCACGAGCGCCCCGTACTGGTCGATTTCTGGGCCGCGTGGTGCCAGCCCTGCCAGATCCTCAAGCCACTGCTCAAGCGCGTGGTGGAAGGCTATAACGGCGAAGTACGCCTGGCCTATGTCGATACCGACCAGGAGCAGATGCTGGCCGCTCAGTTCGGCATCCGCAGCTTACCGACCGTCATGTTGTTCAAGGACGGCCGCGCCGTCGACCAGTTTATGGGCGCTCAGCCGGAGAGCGCGATCCGCAAATTCATCGACAAACACATCGTGCGCGAGTCTGACCTGATGCTGAAGCAGGCGATGGCGCTGCTCGAGCAAGGCGACGAGGCCAGCGCGATTGAGCTGCTGCGCCAGGCCAACAGGATCGACCCGAAAAACACCGCTGTTCTGTTCGCCCTCGCTCGCTTCGCTGCCGATTCCAATAACTTCGATGAAGCCCTGACCATCCTCGATGCTATTCCGGACGAAGCACCCGAGGCGGGCATGGCACGCGAACTGAAGGCGCAGATCGGCTTTGCCCGCCAGGCGAAGGAAGCCGGCGACATGGGCGAGCTGCTCGGCCGCATCAGCCACGATCCGGCCGATCTCGAGGCCCGTCAGAAGCTCGCCACTGTGCTGATTAGCCAGGGCCAGTACGAGGCGGCGATGGAGCAGTTCCTCGAGATCATGAAGCGCAACCGCGCCTTCGGCGACGACGCCGGGCGCAAGGGCCTGATTCAGCTGTTCGAGATGCTCGGCAACGAACACCCTCTGGTTTCGACCTACCGCCGCAAGATGTTCAGCCTGCTGCATTGAATACAAGCGTTAGCCCGCTCAAGGACACCCGCCCCATGGCGGGTGTCGCGTTTTCAGGCGCCGACTGGCGATGGGGGGCACCGCCTCCACCATCCTCTGACCCTCACCTCCAGTTCAACCGCAAGCAGCACGCCCACAGCGGTCAGCGTCATCCATCCCCAGGTGGCGGCTGGAAGAGGGACCGTGCCGAGCAGGGCATGCATGAACGACGCATAAGTCACCACCATTTGCAAAAGCAAAAGTGGAGCAATCACATACCAGAACCGGGTTGCCAAACAGGCCTTCGTGATTGAGCACTGGGGCATTCAGGTAGCGCGCGTTGAGGAGGTAGAAGCATTCGATCAGGACGATGGTAAGGTCAGCACCGCGAGATCTAAGATGATCAAGCTGAAGAAAGCCTCGATCCGTGCGCGGATGGAGCATGTCTTTCGCGTCATCAAGCGCCAGCTCGGCTACACGAAGGTACGCTACAAGGGGATCGCGAAGAACGCCGCACGGGTATTCTTGCTGATCGGACTGACCAACCTTTACTTGGCGAGGCGAGCCTTGATGAGTTGATGAGCAAAATCCGCCTGCTGCACCCGAAAACGGGTGCTTAGGGCCAAAAGGCCTCGAAAAACAGAGGTAGGCGCGGAGAAATCGATCATCCGAGTCGGCCAAAGCGGTTGGCTTGGGTGAG
>JARJMX020000036.1 GCA_029335925.2 Gammaproteobacteria bacterium | reverse complement strand
CTCTTGAGGCATGTCACCCCCTGTGGATCAGCGAGAGGCCGGGGCGCGCCCCTGCAAGGAAAGCGATCCCATGGCAAACGCCATCGCTTGGGCCCGCTCGCGCATGCTCAAAAGCTTACGATACACCAAGCGTTGGTAGCGCGTATTATGCACAGGCGTGACCGAATGGTACGCGCCCACCGCCTGCCATGTGTTACCAAAGCGATCAATCTGCTTTCGGTAGTGCCACGCCGCCACAAAGATTGAGATGCACTCATCGAACAGGTGCTCCGGCCGAATCCCAAACTTGGACAAGTCCCGCAGGTGAATCGAGTTGATTTGGGCGATGCCAATATCAAACGTCCCATTGGCGTTCTTGTTGATGGCGAACGGCCGTCCCCCGGATTCCACCAGCAGAATGGCCCGCAAGATGTCAGGATTCACCCGATGATGCGCGGCCGCCTGAAGGGAGCAAGCATTGGCCCGATAAGAGAGCTCGGGGACATAAGGTAGCGCATAACGTGATAAGCTATAGTCTATCGTCACCGGTGAAGAAGAAGGCGGGCGATCCATCTCCCCCGAGGGAGGCACCTGTGCATGGGCGCATGATGCGCCAAAGATGAAACCTAAGGCCCATGATCGGAGCATGGCACGCTTCATCATGGCCGCACCTCGCCCTCAGGGGTGAACGCAGCTTGGGGCTTGAACTTCGGCTTGCGGGGCGCGGCGTCCACCGGCACCACCACCTCCCATGAGGCTTCCACGATGGCTTTTTCCGCCTCTTGGCGACTGGGCCACAGGCCGCGCTCCTCTTCGGACACATAGTACATGGAGTCACGGCTTTTGACCCAAATCTCACTCGCATTCCTGCACACCTTGCGGCGCTCGCTCGGCTTGACCATCACAGCATACATGGGCATTCGGGCTTGTCCTCAATGAAAAAGATTGAAGGATGAATTTCTTTAAGGGTAATCATTTGATCATACATGATACCATCCCAAAAGCCAAAAGCCAAAAGGATAAACACCGTTCTCATGGCTTGATTGCACATGGATTAGACTATGGTATAATGACATAACCCATCCACATAAAAACAGTCCATCATGAAACGCCATCTTCTTTCTTCATTCCTTGCACGCATCCCCTCCAAGCGTTCCACACTGGCCGCGCTTACGCTCCTTGGGTCGGCCTGCACCCTCCAGGCTTGCTATGCCGATGAGTTGCGCGGGCGGGTGGTGGCGGTGATCGACGGGGACACGCTCACCGTGCTGGATGCCCAGAAGGAGCAACATCGCATCCGGCTGGCGGAGATCGATGCGCCGGAAAAGAAACAGCCGTTTGGACGCGCCGCCAAGGAATCCCTTGCCGGGATGTGCTTCCAGAAGGAAGCCGTCGTTCAGGTTCTGGGGCGCGACCGCTATGGCCGCACGATTGGTCATGTCATCTGCCATGGCGTGAACACCAGTGAGGAACAAGTGCGGCGCGGCATGGCTTGGATTTACCCATCCCATACGGGGGTGATTAACTTCAAGTTGCATGCGCTTCTGGATGAAGCGCGCGCGGCCAAGCGCGGGCTGTGGCGTGATCGTAACCCTGTCGAGCCGTGGAAATTCCGCGCGTGGGATGATGTGAAAGCCAGGGCGACGATGAATCCGTGGTGAATTGCCGTTCACGGTCAACGGATGGGTATAGTCCCGCCGTGGGACTTCCGCGCGTGGGGTGACGGCGAGGTTATGACCATAGAGGGGCTTGGCTGTTCATGGCCTTATTGCTTACATGAAGGGGCTTATCCGTTCATAGCCGGATTGCTTATTGACGTGGGCGTGAATAAGCGTTCAAGGGCCTGTCATGCGTTTGCCCGCCTGCCCGTCAACAGAGGGTGAAAACAAAATGGGAATCCGCCCAAAAACAGGCCATGAAGGACTCAAGATGGCGCGGCTGTTGATGGTGCTGAGCGGACTCTCGCCGCTGTTCATTCTCTGGGCTATTCGTGGCAATAGCCTTATCCCGGATCACTATTTCATCGGTTTTTGCGCATTGATGGTGCTGCTGCCCAACGCTTTCCTGTGGTTACGTGTCAGCACGGCCAAGCGGAATAACGATCAGCGCGAGGTGTCTGTCGGCGCGGTCGACGATCATCGTGACCATCTCTTGGTCTATCTGGTCATCGTGCTGCTGCCCCTCTACTCGGAAAACATCAGTACGCCGCGTGATCTGGCCGCAACGCTTGCTGCACTGTCGTTCATCGTGTTCCTGTTCTGGCGCCTGAACCTGCACTACATGGTATTCGTGATGTTTGGCTACCGCGTATTGACCGTCTATCCGCCCGCTGACGGCAACCCACTGACTGGGAAGACACCATATGCTGTCATCACACGCCGTACCTACCTCTCGCCAAGCGAAAAGATCACCGCCTATCGCCTAAGCGATACCGTGTACTTAGAGGCCGGATGAATTGACCATGGATGGTCTGCTATGACCTTGCAGCACCACCGTCAGCCACGAGTGGGGCCTTGCGCTCATCAACCGCAGCCGCACACGGTGAGTGGATGACGTAAGACGATGGCTTGCCCGCGCTTAAGCAATCTTGCGTGCCGTGGAATCGGGACACGGCCCCTTCAAGGTAGGTTGCATTCATTTCCACGCAAGCCCATCGGCGGCCTAGCGCCTCGGCTACCGCCCCAGTGACGCAAGACCCTCCGAAGGGATCAAGAACAAAGTCACCCGGATCGGTCGTCATCCGGATGAAGTACTCGGGCAACGCCGCCGGAAACCGCGCAGGGTGAATGTCAAGACCTTTATTTCTGCAATACTCCTGATACGCGCCTGTCGATTCGGTATTTGCGATGGCCAGCAAATTGGGGGGAACCGAGCCTCCGTTATCTTTTCTGAACTTCTCCGAAATCACGTGCCCGGATGGGCGTCTCTTGGCTTGATAGCCGTTCTTGATGAGCGACTTCATTGACTCGCTGTACGGCGCGAGAACTCGACGGTTGCTGGCGGTAGGGAATGGGGTCTTGGAGAGCCACCAGACGCAGTTCACTGCGTCTTTCGGCCGAACGCGGCGGACGTTGACCCACTCGGCGGGCGTTGGAAGTTTGGCCGGGTTCCACCAATAGTGCTCCAGGGCAAGGTGAAAGCCGTATTCCTCGCAGAGCATGATCAAGAGCTTGAAGTGGTACAGCGAGCGTGTCGGCATCCTTGGCTTCCAAGCCCCACCGATGTCGATGACGAGACTCCCGTCATCCCGAAGAATCTTCCTGAACCCCTCCGCGAAAGGTCGAAACCAGTCGCAGTAGGCGTGAGCGTCCTCATTCCCGTATGATTTTTTACGAACCAAGCCGAATGGTGGCGAGGTCATGATCAGATTGACGCTATTAGGTTCCCTTCGTTCCATCCAATCCAGCGAGTCACCGTTCCACATGCTCCCCAATGCGGTACGGTAGTATTCAGTCAGTGGACGAGGAATGCGCTTCACTTGCGCCTTTGGAGTTGCAGACTGGATGTCTGCACGTGCAAGTGCCCGCAGGTAGTCACCGATGGTCTTGTATCCTAGGGTCTTTGCCCGTTCTTCTAGCGCCCCCTTCTCGGCATCGCTCATATGTATTAAGGTGGTTATTTCTCTGAATTCTGACACAGTGGATTGTTCCAAGATGCTTGCGGGATTAGCATGAACCACCGACCGCTTGACACGCCAAAGCATGATAATGAGGCAGGATTTCAATACCCACCGCATGACGCCCGAGGTTTTGCGCGGCCTTCAGCGTCGTTCCAGAACCCACGAAAGGGTCCAGCACCCAATCACCCGGATCGGTAAAAAGCTTGATGAACCATTCCGGCAAAGCCACGGGGAAAGCCGCGCTGTGGCCCTTGTTCGAGCATTCGGTGGCCAAATGCAGCACATTGGTGGGGTAAACCATAGGGCGATCCAGCCACCGGGAGACGTTCTTCCCCAATCCACTACCCACTTGGGAAGCCATGCGCACGGTGTCGTTCTTCCCGAGGGACTTCAGGCGACGATCCGCCCAATCCCCCACGGGCACCATCACCGCTTCTTGATTCATCTTAAAGGTGCGGGACTTGGTGAAGTGCAAGCAGCGTTCCCAAGCGTCACGAAACCGGTTGGGCCACTTGCCGGGGTAGCAGTTCTTTTTGTGCCAGATGTACTCTTCTGTCCAAAGCCAGCCCTGTTGGCGTAACGCCAGTATCAATTCAATGACATAGGTATGTCGCTCCCCCTTGTCCGCTTTCTCCTTGATGTTGAGCACGAAAGAACCTGTGGGCTTGAGCACGCGGAAAAATTCCGAAGAACGTGCCAGAAACCATTCCACATAATGCTCAGGCTTCACCCCACCGTAGCTAGACTTGCGGCGATCCGCATACGGCGGGGACGTGATAATCAGGTCAAAAAAATCCGCAGGGTAATGGGCCAGCACGGCGGCACAATCGCCCAAGTCTACACGCACTTGAGGGTTCACGTCCCCTCCTTGTCAAACAATGCTCATCGTCCTTTCCCGCACCTGCCCCGCATGACGCCCAAGCGCAGGCCCACTTGGGCACCGACGAAACTCAGAAGGGAATATCATCCACCTCCAGTCCCAAGTCGGGTGCCTTGCTCTTGCTCGGCTTGCTCTCTTGTGCCTGAGACCCCCGACGGGCTGTTGCTGATTGCGCCGAACGCGGCGAATCGCCCGCCCCAATCTCACGCTCGCCGCTCGTGCCGCTTGCGCGCGAACCAATCATCTGAAATTCACTTGCAATAATATCAGTACCGTATTGATCACGCCCCTCCTTGTCTTGCCATTTGCGAGTGCGCAGCGTGCCCTCGATATACACCGGCTGCCCCTTGCGCAGGTACTCGGCCGCAATCTCCGCCAGCTTGTTGAACATCACCACACGGTGCCATTCGGTGCGCTCTTGCCTCTCACCATTCTTGTCCGTCCAGACTTCATTGGTAGCTAGGCTTAGGTTCACCACCGCACTCCCACTTGGGGTGTAGCGAACCTCCGGGTCCGCCCCAAGATGGCCCAAAAGAATCACCTTATTCACGCCACGCGCCATAGTGTTTTCCCCTCATTCATCATAATGC
>JARJMX020000025.1 GCA_029335925.2 Gammaproteobacteria bacterium | reverse complement strand
TCCATCTTGCCCTGGTTCTCCATCAGTTCCATCACCACGCCGCGGAACACGTCGTGTGGCCAGTTGAAGAAGATGCCGGCACGGTAGCCGTCGATGAGTAGCATAGGCACCGACCCCTCCGGTAACATCAGCGCGGAGAGCTTGTGGAACTTGTCCTTAAGCGGAGTCTCGCTGTCGGCGTACACACCCTCCTCCACCCGACCCTTGAGAAAGTCCTTGCGGAAATCGTACACCGCGCGTTCCAGCGCCTCCAGGCTTGCGCCTTCCTCCATGCGGCGGAAGAAGGATTCCATCAGGTGGAAGCGGTACTCGCGCTTAACCTCGTCCAGGGGCGGGGCAAGCTGATCGTCTTCCATCATCAGACCGATGAGGAAGATCGAGCGGTGAAAGCGCGCGTCCTCCTTCAGCCAGCGGTCGCCCACGTCGATGAAGTCGGCCCGCGCGGCGTACAGCGCGCGCGCCGCATCGTCCAAGTAGGGTGCGACGGCCTCAAAGGCCAGACGGCTGGCGCAGCGACTGGTGTCCAGGTGGTACCAGGCGTGCTTCTCGGCGGCGTCCTCGCCCGTGGCGTGGTGATCCAGCAGCATCACTTCAGGTTGGGGTCGCGTACCCACGATGGCCTGTTTGAGCATGGCCGCTATGTCCGGACTGAGCAATCCGTTCTTGGCCGGGGTGGTGCTGAGGGCTGTCGATTCGCTCACTCCCATGCCTTGAATGCGGCGAGCCACCATGTCAGCCTGCTCGGCGGTTAAATTGAGATCGGTGATCAGCAGCATAGCCGGCTCGCGGACCTCGGCCATGTCGGCAAAGATACGGTCCAAGGTGGCTGGCACATCGCGATAATCGGCATTGTAGTAGCGGGCGCGAAAGCCCGCGGCACGGGTCATGTATTGCGCACCGTAACCGTCGAGGTCGTTGTGACTGAGGTGGAAAAGGAGAACGTCGCGGTTCGGCAGGGTGGGCGTGGTCATACGGCGGGGGGCGTTAAGAAGGCCGATTATTGTGCCGCACTCGGGGCGTTTGGCCCAAGCGCGCTGGCCGGCTCCTCGTGGATCACGATGTCGGCGCCGGGAAAGGCGTCCTGGATCGCGGCCCGCACCTCGTCGCCGATGTCGTGCGCCGCCTTAAGGGGGATCGCATCGTCGAGGACGACATACACCTCGAAGAAATAGATGCTGCCGGACTGGCGTGTACGCAGGCTGGCAATCCCGCGCACGCCCGGGACCCCGAGGACCAAGGCGCGGACCTGTTCGCCGATCGCGGCGGGCAGTTCGCGGTCCATCAGCTGGTCCAGCCCGTCGCGCGCAATCTGGATCGCGCTCCGGGCTACGTAGGCGGCGATCAGCAGGCCGATGATGGCATCGGCGCGCAAAAAGCCCCACTGGCTCAAAAGCAGGGCAGCAATGACAGCCATCCCCGAGAGCAGGTCGGTCACATAATGCAGGGCATCAGCGCGGATTACAGTCGATCCGGTGCGCTGCGCCACGCTGTACTGGAAGGTCACTAGCGCCAGGGTGAGGACGATAGAGAACACCATCACCGCCAGGCCAATGTCACTCTGCTTCAGAGGTTGGGGATGAATCAGGCGATCAAAGCCCTGGAGAGCGAGCATCACCGCCGAGCCAAGGATGAACATCGATTGGGCAAGGGCTGCGAGTGCTTCGGCCTTGCCATGACCGAAGCGGTGGTCGTGATCCGGTGGAACCAGCGACCAGCGCACCGCAAGAAAGGTCAACAGTGAGGCGACGAGGTCTGCGGACGAATCGAGCAGAGAGGCAAGCAGGCTGACCGCATCGGTCAGCCACCAGCCGCCCAGCTTGGCTGCGATAAGAACCAGCGCGGTGGCCAGGCTGGCCCACGTGGCAAGGCGCAGCAACCGAGCCTGGAGCTCGGGATTAGACGGAACGGACGACATGGGGTAATAATTAAATTGCGTTATCGCACATTAAAAGTTTATCGAGGAATAGCGCATGAAACAGACCGTCCTGATGGAAAAGTATCCGGTGTTCGAGCTGGAGCTACTCAAGTCCGAAACCACCTTCCAGAGCGTGGACGCCATCATCGCCCACCTGAAGGAGAAAATTGATGCTCATCCGGTGGCCGCCTTCATTGGCATCTTCGACCACTATGCCCATACCAAGGGTCTGCCCGAGGGGCAGGTGGCGGAGAATATCAAGGATGCCAAACTGATCGTGTTCTGCTTTGGCACCGCCTTACCCAACCCGCATGTGATGGCTGTGCGCCCCCGTTCCATCGGCGTAGCTGACCTTGGTGACAAGTTCGTGATCAACTTCATGGAACCGCCCATGCCGGTCGCTACCCAGGCGATGGAGGCTTGGGTCAAGGGCCTGCGCACCGCCTGATCAGGCCTCCTTGTCTGAGCCGCCCCGAGGCCGGTGGCCCAACCACCGGCTTTTTGTGTGTCATCATTGTGTGTCATCAATTATCCATCAAGGCACGTAGGTGGGCAGCCACACTGCGCGCAAGGGCATTCGGTGCGTAACCACCTTCCAGCATGGAGACGACCTGTCCTTGGCCATGACGCGCGGCGATGCGCACCACCTCACTGGTGAGCCAAGCATAGTCATCCTCCACCAAGCCGAAGTGCGACATGTCGTCCTCACGGTGGCCATCAAAGCCCGCGGACATCAGGATCAGCTGGGGCGCATGGGTTGTGAGCCGCGCAAACCAGCTTGCCGCAACCGCCTCGCGCCAGGCGGGGCCC
>JARJMX020000022.1 GCA_029335925.2 Gammaproteobacteria bacterium | reverse complement strand
GGTTGAGCTGTTCCAAGCGCGGGTTGCGCAGAGTCCGAACGCGACCGCCTACTGGGTCTTCGACCGTGCCCGGGCATCCTGGGGCTCGCTAACGTGGAGCGCCATGGCGGTACGCGTGGACCGCCTGCGGGCCGCGCTCACCAAGGAGGGACTGCCTCCGGGCGAGCGCGTAGCGGTCATGCTGGACAATAGTCCGGACTGGATCGCCCTCGACCTCGCCGCACAGTCACTCGGGCTCGTCAGCGTGCCCTTGTATGTGGATGACCGCTCGGACAACGTGGCCTTCATCCTGCGCGAGACCGGGGCGCGTGTCCTGCTGTTGCAGGACGGCCAACAATGGTCGCGTCTGGGCCCGGTGCTGGCGGAGGAGGATCTAAAGACCCTACGGCGCATCGTCACCCTCCGCCCGCTCGCCACCGATGATCCACGCGTGGTGACACTGGAGGCATGGCTGACAGCGGCCGAAGGCACCCTACCCCCGGCCCCGGTCGTCACGGCCGACGACCTTGCCACTATCGTCTACACTTCCGGCACCACGGGTAGGCCGAAGGGGGTCATGCTCAGCCACCGCAATATCCTCGAGAATGCCCGCGCGGCGGCCAGCCTGGTTGACATCGGGCCACAGGATCGCTTTCTCTCCTTCCTACCCCTCTCCCACATGCTGGAGCGCACGGCAGGCTGTGTGCTGCCCATGCTGTGCGGCGCTGAGGTCGCCTTCGCGCGTTCCATCCAGCAGCTGGGCGAGGACCTGCGCGAGGTACGACCGACCCTCCTGATCTCCGTGCCGCGCATCTACGAGCGGGTCGCGCGCCGCATCCAGGCCGGGCTGGCCTGCGTCAACCGGGTGCTGTACACCTTCCCCGGCCATGCTAGGCTAAGCGGCGTCCCGCTTTTCGACCGACCGTAGATAGTGGAGGAGGGACGCATCACCCCCATGCTCAAGCTCAAGCGGCCAGCCCTCCTGGCGCGCTACGCCCAAGGGATCGACGCCATCGATGCCCGGCATGATTAAGCCACGGCCCTGGCGACTGCTTCTGCGTCGGTGGTGGGCCACCCTCCTGCTCGGCGGGCTTTGGTGCGTACTGCAGGCCCACGGCGGGCTTGCCCTCTGGGGCTATGACCGCCAGGCCATCGGGGATGGGCAGGTCTGGCGTCTGCTGACCGGCCAGCTCGTCCACCTGAACGCAGTACACCTGGTCCTCAACCTGCTCGGACTGGCCGGGGTGATGGCGGTGTGGTCTCGGGAGCTGGCCCACCCGGTGGCCCTGCTGGGGATGTTCTTGGGCGGTGTCTGTGCGGTGGGCCTTGGCCTGTGGTGGCTTGTCCCGGAGGTGGCCTGGTACGCCGGGGCCTCCGGCGTTCTGCACGGCCTATTCGCGGCTGGCATCGTTCTGGCCTTGGGCACAAGCCTTAGACTCCGGGCTGTCGCTGCTATGGGCCTGCTGCTCAAGCTTGCATTGGAAGCTCATCTAGGCACGGGTAGCGCGGAGCTTATTGGAGCACCGGTCATCCATGCTGCGCACCAGTTCGGCGCCTTCGGAGGGGTGGTGAGTGCCTTGGCCTGGCGGCTGCTCCGTCGGTCATCGTAAATGACGGGGTCGCGGCTCAGGGGGTAAGGAGACATCCTCGCCGCGATCTGAGGCTGTGGCATGAAACCATCAGCCCGAAGGCGAGTCTCCTACGCCCATTCTATCGACCTTGAGGATCAGGAGTGAGTACGGATGCGCCGCCCAAGGGCCAAACCTGCCAGCCCAAGCAGCGCCCAAAGCCCCAGTGCGCCCCCACCGCCTGATTCCGGAGCCGGTGTCGGAGCCGGTGTCGGTGTCACCTGAGTCTTACTCGTAAAGCTTGCGCTCACGCCTCCAACCGTCAAGACACTCGTCACCGGTGTACTGTACGTTGCGGCCGAAGTATGGCGTACGCATACACTCTGCCCGTCACTCACCTCCCCAGGAGTGCGGGTAAAGCTTTGCGTGCAGCCTATGCTGTATTCGCCATTCTGGACAGTGATGTGGGTGGCATACCCGAGGCCGCGGATGACGATGGGCTCGGAGGTGACGGCGGTTGCCAAGGGGACATCGTTCCGGGGGGGAATGCTGAACGCATCAGGCACGAAATCCACACCCTGCGCCGCCAGCAAGGCCCAGTCCGCGCGAGCAATACCGGCGCCGCAAGTGGCCAGCGTACAGTCGTAACCATCGCCGTATTGCGGGAAGGGGGTGGCCGTGACGCGCAGGGCATCGCGTATCTCCGCATCAGTCAGCCCCGAGTTGGCCGCGCGCATGAGGGCCACAAGGCCAGACACATGGGCTGCTGCCATGCTGGTCCCGGCGGCAAAGGCGTAGTCATCCGCCCTTGGCACGGTGGTGCCGCTATTGGAGAGGGACAGGATGCCGGTATCGACGGCAGGGTCCCCCCCTGGCGCGCTCAAGGTCACCACGCTACCGGTGTTGGTGTAGCTCGCCCGCTGCCCCTGCCGGTTGGTCGCTGCGACCGTGATCACCCCGCGGCAGTTGCCGGGAAAGTAGCTGCCTGCGCTTCCGGCATCGTTGCCGGCGGCCACGACGACCGTAGCGCCGACGGCATGGATCGCGCGGAAGGCGGCCTGCAGGCTCAGCGGACATGGGCCGATCCCGCTGCTCAGACTCAGGTTGATCACGCGTGCCGGATTCGGATTGGCCGGGACATTGGGGACCGGGAGGCCGACCGACCAGTACAAGGCGTCGATGATATCGGACGTCGCCCCCCCGCACTTGCCCAGTACCCGCACCGGCAACAGGCGGGCTTGCCAGTCAATCCCCGCTACGCCCAGCGCATTATCCGTGGCTGCGCCGATGGTGCCGGCGATATGGGTGCCATGCCAGGAGCTGTCCGACAGCTCACACTCAGGATGAAGCTTACGGTCATCCGCCGAGACCCAGTCCCCGGGATCAAGCGGGTTGGCATCGCGTCCGTCGCCGTCATTGGCATAAAAGAAGTCATCCTCCCTCCCGTCGCCGTCGGTGTCGAGGCCGGAGATGAAATCGTAGCCCGGCAAGATGCGTCCGGCATCGATGTCTGCATGGGGCAGCAATCCCGTGTCGAGCACGGCCACGACCACTGAGCGGCTTCCCGTCGTGCGGTCCCAGGCTGCGGGCAGGTTCAGGCCATAGTTGTTCTGTCCATAGGACCGCCCCGTCACGAGGGGGTGGTAATGCCACTGGTTCGGGTAGATGGGGTCATTGGGCACCCGGCTTGGGTAGACGCGCAAATCCGGCTCGGCCATGCGGGCCACGCCGGACTCGACCAGCCGCGTGGCGTAAGCCCGTGCCTCGTCCGGACGCATGGGGTGAGGCAGCTTCAGCACCTGCAATTGGCCGGGCAGGGGGCGCACATGCTCCATGACCACTCCGGCCGTCTGAATGAAGGGGGCCATAGCCGCGGCATCAAGACGGGAAGCGCGCGCAGCATGGAAGCTGCTGGGTTGGACGATCAACTGGGTAACGGGCACCTCCTGCGCTGGCAAGGCCGCCTGGGCGAGTGGAAGGAGGCTGGCGGCGACCACCAGGCTGGCGGCGAGGGAAAATCGTTTCATGGGCGCTTCATCCGGTGATCCAGCTCGACGTAGTCAACCTCCGGCATGGTCTGCAGGGCACGCAGTCCCTGCTCGACCTGCACTAGGGTAGCCGCAGCAGGGAAACGCAGGACATGGGCCTGGCCGGACATGGGACGCACGTAAGCAAGCTCCAGTCCGGCCAGCTGCGAGAGCTGTGGAAGGCTCGCGCGCACCGCCTGCTCATCGCGTCCGTCCTTGAACTTGAGCATGAACTGCTGCGGCCCCTGCGGATTCACCGCGGCAGGCTCCGGCGGCGACGCCATGGAAGGAAAATCGCCGCCAAGGCAGCCGCCCAAAAGCGGAAACACCAGGACACCAAGAAAGACGGGACGCAACGTCGGCATGGCAGGGTCGCCACAGGTTGGATGAGACGATACTCGCTCCACCCGACCGACGTTGCAACCCTCACTCCATGCCCAATGGCTTCATCTTTCGCGCCAGGGTGTTGCGCCTTAGCCAAGGAGCATGGCGGCGTCCTGCTTGCGGCCACAGGTCTGGGCCATGGTGGAATCGATCATGACTCGCTCGAATATCGGCAGCGCTGCGTCCAGCAGATCATGCTGCCCGGACGCGAGACGGGCAGCGGCCCAGCGGCGCAGCAGGACGGGCTACGCCTCTGGGGCCTGTGCGGGCAGGACGGCCCGAGGCTCGCTGTGGGGGCAGCGGAATGCCGGGACCGTTGTCCTCGATGTCGATGCGTGCCACCCGCCGGTGGCGGGGTGCAGCCGAAGGCGAATTGACGCAGCACGCAGGTGCGAATGATGATGCGGGCATCGGCTTGACCCGCCAGGGTCTGCTTGGCATTTGCGCACGATATTAAGCACGGCCTGGATCAAAAGGTCGAGGTCAGCCTACAGCTCGGGGATACTCGGATCATAATCGGTGACCAAACGCATACGGCTGTCCTGCATGTCGTACGGGCTCAAAATGCGCAGATGGCGTTCGACATCCATCCTCTCCACCCGCACCCCCTCGCCCAGATCATGGGCGATCAGCGGGCGCAATCGATCATCATCTCACGACCGGTTGCATGCAGGGGCAGCTCACGGAAGATGCAGGGATGCCTGCTCTCGAACGACTGGCGCAGCGCCTTCGGCAAGCTCGCCTCGCCCCCGGCAGGATGGCGCGCACCGACAGGCTCCAGGTCTGGCGCAGACTCAGCCCGAGCAGATTCTCGGCGGATGGGTTGAGGTAAACGACCTGCAGCCCGGCATCTAGCCAAAGCAAGGCCACCGTCTGGTGTTCAAGCAGGCGCGCGAGGAGGGCGCAGTTGGGAGTCTGATGCGTGTCCAGATCTGACCAAGCGTCCGGCTCACCCCTGTTCTTAGGCGAGAGAGCCCGTCGCACCGTCAAAACTTAGGTTGTGTAGGAGGCCCGCCCTCGGGCCGATGGCCTCTTCAGTCAGCCCCTATCGCGACGAGGGCATCACTCCTACGCGCCTCTCCCTGCCCCCACGCTCAAGGTACAGGGCGAAGCTGCGGCACCGGCGGCGGGATAGGATTGAGTGGAACTCCCGGCGCCTGGCGTCCCGGTTGCAACAGGCTCGGCCGCTGCAGGGTAAAGCGTACGGGAGCGGACTGGATCAGCACGGCCCCCGCTCCATCCTGGACGTAGGCCTCAAGCACATGGTCGCCACGATCCACGTTATTGAGCACAAGGTTCATCCGGGTGGTGTTTTGCGCTACGGGCGTGCCGTCCAGCAGTACGGTCAAGCCGTGTCCTAAGTCGGCGCGCAAGCGTGGGTGAAGATTGAGGCTTACATCCACATCACCCACAGTATTGAGCAACGATTCCCCCGGGGATGGCTGGGTGATACGCAGGTCCGTATAGCCCGTGAAGGCTTCAGCCCCTGGCTTGCTGGACGCCTTGGCCGGGGACTGGGGGGTGGTGGGTAGGACCGGCACCACCACGCTGGTCGCCGGAGCAGGCTCGACCACTATGCGCTGCGCACCCGCGCGCGGCTGGTCGGTAAACGCAATGTTGCCCTTCTCATCGATATAGCGGTACACCTCGGCCGCCTGAGTGGTGAGGATGGAGAGGGCTAGGGCCAATAAGATGAATATACGCATAAGCCTTACATTAGGCTATGCCGCAGAAAAGAAAAAGCCCCGCGCAGAGCGGGGCCTTGATGAGCCTATCGGATGAGCTTTATAGGCTGTAGTACAGGTCGAACTCGACCGGGTGCGGCACCATGCGCACGCGCTGGACCTCGGCCTGCTTGAGCTCGATATAGGCGTCGATCAGATCATCGGTGAACACGCCACCCTGCTTAAGGAACTCGCGGTCTCTGTCCAGAGCCTCCAGGGCCTGATCCAAGGAGAAGGCGACCTCCGGGATGGCCTTCTCCTCCTCGGGCGGCAGGTCGTACAGGTTCTTGGTGGCTGCCTCGCCCGGGTGGATCTTGTTCTTGATGCCATCGAGACCCGCCATCAGCAGGGCCGCAAAGGCGAGGTATGGGTTGGCGGTGCTGTCCGGATAGCGCACCTCAATGCGGCGAGCCTTCGGGCTCGACACAAACGGGATGCGAATGGAGGCAGAGCGATTACGGGCAGAGTAGGCCAGCTTCACCGGGGCCTCGAAGTGCGGCACCAAGCGCTTGTAACTGTTGGTGGACGGGTTGCAGAAAGCATTCAAGGCGTGGGTGTGCTTGATGATGCCGCCGATGTAGTACAGCGCGGTCTCGGACAGGCCGGCGTAGCCGTCACCATTGAAGATGTTCTTGCCGTCCTTGGACAGGGAAATGTGCACATGCATGCCGGAGCCGTTGTCGCCCACGATCGGCTTAGGCATGAAGGTCACCGTCTTGCCGTAGGTGTGGGCCACGTTCCAGATGACATACTTGAGGGTCTGCACCTCGTCGGCCTTCTTGACTAGGGTGTTAAAGCCCACGCCAATCTCGCACTGGCCAGCGGTGGCCACTTCGTGGTGGTGCACCTCAACCTTCAGGCCCATGTCCTCCAGCACCAGGCACATGGCCTGACGGATGTCATGCAGCTGATCGACCGGCGGGACAGGGAAATAGCCGCCCTTGACGCCCGGGCGATGGCCCATATTGCCGTCCGGGTACTCCTTGCCGGTATTCCAGGCGGCCTCAGCAGAGTCGATTTTGACGAAGCAGCCGGACATATCCTGAGCCCAGCGGATGTCATCAAAGATGAAGAATTCGTTTTCCGGGCCGAAGAAGGCGGTATCAGCGATGCCGGTGCTTTTGAGGTAGGCTTCGGCGCGCTTGGCGATGGAGCGAGGGTCACGCGAGTAGCCCTGCATAGTATCCGGCTCGATGATGTCGCAAACCACGATCAGGGTCGGCTCTTCGGAGAATGGGTCCATCAGCGCGGTGGATGCGTCCGGCATGAGAATCATGTCGGAGGCCTGGATGCCTTTCCAGCCCGCGATGGACGAACCGTCAAACATCACGCCGTTCTCGAAGGCTTCCTCGTCGACGCGGGAGGCGGGATAAGTCACGTGTTGCTGCTTGCCACGGGTATCGGTGAAACGGAAGTCAACGAACTTGACGCCGTGTTCCTGCATCATCTTGATGACGTCAGCGGGGGTCATGAGGATCTGCCTCCAAAGTGGCCGAGAGAAGTCAAAAAACTAATCAAGTTTACCCTTGCGGGCGCTGCTCGCAATTGAAGCATGAAGCGTGCCATGCACCAAACGCTCACTCATGCCCCCCCTCCTAAGCCAGAGCTTGCTCCATCTTGGGGCGCAAGCATCAAAATAGTGCATCCCTTGGGTGCCCTCACGCTTATCAATCCACATGCAGGTGCGATCAGCGCTACGAGCGGTGCCATGCGTTATATCCTATCGGACATATCGAGTTTGCAGCATCATCCAATCCATGTCCCGCTCCCCCCTCTCTGCCTGCCTCGTGGCGCGGCATGATACCGCGCTTAGCCTGCGCCCCATCCTGGCCGAATTCGTCGAAGTCACCCGTTTCCATGCGCCTGACAAGATGTTGGACTCGACATGGCCTGAGGCGGACATGGACGACATCCTCCTGATTGAGCACCCCCTGCCAAACACATACCCCCCCGAGATGCGTACAGCTCTGCGCGCACGCCAGACCCGGGCGGTCACGATCGCCCTGGTCCCATGCGATCAGGGGGCTGCGGTTGCCGAAGCCTTTCGCCAGGGGGTTTACGACGTGCTCCTGCAACCCTCCAATCCTGACGAGATGCGCCAGGTGCTCGCACGCGCGGCCGAACAGGCCCTGCATCGCCGTCGTCTGTCTCAAGGCAGCAACGACGAGCATCTCTCCCCCAAGGAACCGGTTGCCCTCAGCCCGGCCATGAGACAGACCATGGCCCTCCTCCAACGCGTTGCGCCCACCCCCCTGCCCGTCCTGCTCATCGGCGAGACGGGCACCGGAAAAGGCGTACTCGCCCGTCACCTGCATGCGCTCAGCCCGCGCAGCGATGGCCCCTTCCGGGCCATCAACTGCGGCGCCCTCACCCCAACCTTGATCGAAAGCGAACTGTTCGGGCACGAGAAAGGGGCCTTCACTGGCGCCCAGAGCAGGCGCATCGGCCTGCTGGAGGCCGCGCATGGTGGAACACTCTTTCTCGACGAAATCAACAGCGCGCCCCCCGAGGTCCAGGTGCGGCTCTTGCACTTCATCCAGGAAAAACGCTTCATGCGCGTGGGCGGCGTGAACGACATCGAGGTGGACGTGCGCCTCGTTGCGGCCAGCAACCAGCCCCTCAGGCCGCTGGTCGAGGCCGGTACGTTCCGGGAAGACCTGTTCTACCGCCTGAATGTCTTTCCCATCGATGTGCCCCCGCTGCGCGAACGGGTGGAGGACATTCCCGCGCTGGGCGCCCACATCCTCACCCGGCTGGCCCCTGCGCTCGGCAAAGAGGTACATGCCTGCGGACCGGGCGTGCTCGAGGCCCTGCAGCGCTACCCCTGGCCCGGCAACGTACGCGAACTGGAAAACATCATCCAGCGGGCGCTGGTACTGGCGCACGGCGAACGCATCGAACTTTGCGACCTGCCAGCAGAGATCATTCACCCCCCACTGCAGCGCCGCGCAGACACATCCACCACCATCGAGCTTCCTTCTTCCGCGACATTACACGACGTGGAGCGCGCGTGGATCCGCAAAACCCTCGCTGCCTGCAACGGCAACCGCACCCTTGCGGCCGAACGCCTCGGCATCGACCCTTCAACCCTCTGGCGCAAGCTGAAGAACACCCGCGAAACCTGACCCATCACCACCTTGCATTTTGCAAGTACCATTGCATTTTGCAATGAGACATCGCGCTCAGACCGCCCCTTCAGCCCTTCCCCCGGCGCGGCTACATCCACAAAAAATTAGAATATTCATAAACATACAAAACCAACCCACATCGTTATGTCCGAGCGAATATACCGGGCACGACTTTTGCTATCTCCCTTCCAACCACCAAGGGACGCCTGAGACATGAAGCCCGGGCGTTAAACAACGCATAGGGACATGCCCTTTTCGATCGTCCGGAGACGCGTCTTCGGACGAAATGCGGGAGGCATCTGCTCCTGCCCCCCGCATCAGGTCGTCCTGACCTGCGAAAACGTCCGGCGATGTGTCGCACAGCACCTCGCCAGGCGTGCTCCTCCACCCTGGATACTTGCACGTCCGGGGATCTTCGGCTGCCGCCTGCACGGCAGACTTTTTTCGCATCACGGAGATTTGTCGATGAACAATGACCTTCGCCAACAGGAACTGGTGGATGCCATTCGCCGCGACCTCATGCGTCGCCTGTTCGGCCTCGCGGCAGGTGCCGCCGTGCTGCCCGCCCTAACCCCGCTCTCGGCCCTGGCCGCCGGACGCGGCCCTAGCGTGCCCGACCAGAAGCCCGTCCAAGTGAGCGAGCACCTCTACGTGCTCTATGCCCGGGGCGGTTTCCCCAACAAGGAAAACCAGGGCTTTTTCGCTAACGTCAGCTTCGTCATGACCCCCAAGGGCGTGGTGGTGATCGACAGCGGCACCTCGGTACAGATCGGCGAAATGGCCATCCGCGCCATCCGTAAGATGACCGACAAGCCCGTGCTCGCTGTCTTCAACACCCATTTCCACGGCGACCACTGGCTGGGCAACGACGCCTTCAAGGCGGCCTTCCCGGAGGCCCCGATCTACGCCCACCCGAACTGCATCACCTCGATCAAGACCGCCACCGGTCCGCAGTGGCTGGAGCAGATGATGGGCGCCACCGAGGGCATGATCGAGGGCACCCGCATCACCCCACCGGACCATCCCGTCCAGCATGGCCAGGAACTCAACTTTGGCGGCGTGACCTTGCGCGTTCACCACTACGGCCAGGCCCACACCCCGGTGGACATCATGGTCGAGATCGTCGGCGACAAGACCGTGCACGTGGGCGACGTGGCTATGGACAAGCGCATCGCCAACATGGAGGACGGTTCCTTCACCGGTACCTTCAAGGTCTATGACGCCCTGGAGAAGAACGCCGCTGGCAGCCTGTGGGTGCCCGCCCACGGTAAGCCCGACCGCAACCTGCTGGTCAAAAACCGTGAACTGCTCGGCGGGATCTATGAAAACGCCCTCAAGGCGGTGCAAAGCGGCAAGGACTTCGAAGCGGCCAAGGCCATGGTGCTCGCCGATCCGCATGTGAAGAAATACGCCAACGATACGGTCGGCTTCAACGAGAACATCGGCAAGGTCACCAGCATTGCCTACGTCGAAGCCGAGCAAAAGGCTTTCTAAATTCCCCTAGGAGGAGCCTCATGAAAACAACAACCAAGCGCCTGGTCTTTGGCATCTCGCTGCTCGCCGGTGCGCTCACCGCACCCCAGGTCTTAGCCAGCGACGACAAATTCGCCGCCTACCGAGAAGCACTGGCGGGTGACAACCCCGGCGAATTTTGGATCGATGATGGCAAAAAGCTGTTTTTCGAAAAGCGCGGCCCCAAAAAAGCCAGCCTGGAGCAATGCGACTTCGGCCTGGGGCCCGGCGTGCTCAAGGGCGCCTACGCCCAGCTGCCACGCTACTTCCAAGACACCCGCAAGGTCGAGACCCTGGAAGGGCGCATTCTCACCTGCATGGAAAAGCTGCAAGGCATCAAGCCCGAGGAAGCGGTGAAGATGACCTACCTCAATGCGGCCGAGGAAGACAGCCGACCGGACGACTTGACCAAGATAGCCACCTACATCGCCGCGCAGTCGAATGGCATGAAATTCGCCGTCCAGCCGCGCAACGCCCAGGAACAGCACGCCCTGGAGCTCGGCAAGAAGATGTTCTGGCGCAGGCAAGGGGCGATGGACCTCGCGTGCGCTGACTGTCATGCAAACACCAAAGGGAAGCAGCTGCGCGGCGTCGACCTGCCGGACATGACTGACATCAAGACCGCCGGCAAGGTGATGACCGCCTTCCCAGCGTACGTACTCAAGGACTCCAACGTGCGCGGTCAGTGGTGGCGCAACGAGCGCTGCGTGCTGGCCATGCGCCTGCCGTGGCTGAAGCTCGGCTCGGAGATCGACGCCGCCCTCACCCTCTACATGCTCAACTTCGCCAGCCAGAGCGAGGAGAAGATCCAGGTTCCCGGCATCAAGCCGCGCGCCTGATCGAGCAAGTCACGCATGGATGGAGATACGCATGAACAAGAAACACTACTTGACCTTTGCCCTTGCGCTGGCTATGGCTGGTACGGCCCACGCCGAATCCACCCCGGACTGGGGCGACAAAATCAGCGAGAAGGAATTCCTCGAGGCCGCCAAACGCAGCTTCTATCTCAATGACCCGAAGGAGTTCGACCGCCTGCTGGACGAGACCTTGGAGGTCTGTAACGCCACCAAGAACCGCCCCAACGCCGAGCAAACCAAAGCTATTCTTGCGCGCGAACAGAAGAGCATCGTTTACCCCAAGGACGGCAAGCTCTTCGGCGACTGGAAGAAGGGGCAGAAAGTCGTGGAAGAGGCCCACGGCGGTCGCATCGGCTACCCCGGCTTCGCCGACGCCGATAACCCCAAGCACCCCAACGGCGCGAATTGCTACGCCTGCCACGCCATCGACCCGAATTTCCCGCAGGCCGGCAACATGGGGCCCCCGCTGACCAACTACGGCAAGCTCCGCCCGAAGAACGACGCGATGGTGAAGTACACCTATGACAAGGTCTACAACAGCAAGGCTACCAACCCCTGCTCATTGATGCCGCGCTACGGCGGGCCGAAGCATCTGCTCACTCCGGAGCAAGTGGCCGATGTAGTGGCCTTCCTGCTCGATCCGGAATCGCCCGTCAACAACCCGCCCGTCAACGCCAAGTAAGCGCGGACACAATCCTTCCGCGCCTTCCGCGCCGAACCCTCGCCGCATCGCATGGATGCGGCGAGGGTTCTCGCTTTGCCCAATTTCCAGGAAATCAAGCCATGCCCCGCCG
>JARJMX020000213.1 GCA_029335925.2 Gammaproteobacteria bacterium | reverse complement strand
TCGCAACCCTTGGACCCGATACCCTGCACGAACTGCGCGACGCCTGGCGGGTGGCCGATCCTGAGCACACCCATGTCAATCTTTTTTATGACATGCATGACCTAGGCGATGCGCTTGTGCGCGCGGGGTTACGCGACCCGGTGATGGACGTCGAGCGCCTTCGGCTCGACTACCCTGATGTGCAATCCATCATGCGTAGTCTTAAGAGCATTGGTGCACACAACGTCACCCTCGGGCGAGCGCGAGGCTTGACCGGCAAAGGACGGCTGGAGGTTATGCGGGCCGCGTACGAGGCGCATCGCAATGTGAACGGGATGTTGCCGGTGACCTACGAGGTCATCCATGGTCAGGCCTGGGGTGGGGAGGCTGGGCGCTATGTGGCGGATGCCTACGGGGAGGTGCGTATCCCTCTGGATTCGCTCAGGCGCTGATTAAATGTTTTGATTGAGGTATTTTGGTTATTTTTGGTTGTTTGAAAACACGTTGAAATGCTGCGTGTTTTTCGAATATCCAAGGAAAAAGCCCGGAAAAATAAGAAACTTTAGAGGGACTTGAGGTTGCAGTAACATGCACCCACTAGCAAAGGGTGTGGGGAAGGTCCGCCTTTTGGGAACCCGAGCAATAAGAATTAACCTTGGGAGGAGACTCGAGATGTCAACGAGCACGGCTGTTGCCACAGAGCAGTACAACTACGACATCGTGAAAAAGTTTGCCATCATGGCGCTCGTCTGGGGTGTCCTGGGCATGACTGCGGGGACGTACATCGCCAGTGAGCTGGCGTGGCCGTTTCTGAACTTCGATATCCCCGAAATCACCTTTGGGCGCCTGCGTCCAGTGCATACCACATTGGTCATTTTCGGTTTTGGTGGCAGCGCCTTGTTTGCCACGTCTTACTATGTGGTACAGCGCACCTGCCAGACCCGTCTGTGGGGCGGCCCGCTGGCCGAGTTCACCTTCTGGGGGTGGCAGATCGGCATCGGCGCTGGCGTTGTGCTCTACATGTTGGGCTATACCCAGGGGCGCGAGTACGCCGAATTCGTCTGGCCGCTGGATCTTGCGATCGCTGTGGTCTGGGTGAGCTATGCCCTGGTCTATGTGATGACCCTGCGCAACCGTAGCCAGCCGCATATCTATGTGGCGAACTGGTTCTACGTTGCCTTTATTTTGGCTGTAGCCCTGCTGCACATCTTCAACAATCTTGCTGTGCCGGTCAGTCTGACCAGCCTCGAGTCCTATAGCCTGTTCTCGGGCGTGCAGGATGCCATGACCCAGTGGTGGTATGGACATAATGCGGTAGGGTTTTTCCTGACGGCAGCCTTTCTTGGCATGATGTACTACTTCGTGCCGAAGCAAGCTGGCCGTCCGGTGTACTCTTACCGCCTGTCCATCGTTCACTTCTGGGCGTTGTCTTTCCTGTACATGTGGGCGGGTACCCACCACCTGCACTGGACTGCGATTCCAGACTGGACCTCTACGCTTGCAGCGACCTTCTCCATCCTGCTGCTGCTGCCGTCTTGGGGTGGCATGATCAACGGGATCATGACCCTATCCGGTGCATGGGATAAGCTGCGCACCGACCCGATCATGTTGTTCATGATCACCGCGCTGTCCTTCTACGGTATGTCCACCTTCGAAGGCCCGCTGATGTCGCTCAAGAGCGTCAATGCCCTGTCTCACTACACCGACTGGACCGTGGGTCATGTCCACTCCGGTGCACTCGGTTGGGTGGCCATGATCACCTTCGGGTCGTTCTACCATCTCATCCCGCGTCTGTGGGGGGCAAAAGAGATGTACAGCAGCAAGCTGATCTATACCCACTTCTGGCTGGCGACCATCGGCATCGTGCTCTACATCGCCTCGATGTGGGTGGCGGGTATCGGTCAGGGTCTGATGCTGCGTGCCTTCGATGAGTACGGCAACCTTGCCTACACCTTCATCGAGACCGTGACCTTCATGCATCTGCCGTACGTTGTGCGTGCCCTTGGCGGCATGTTCTTCGTCGCTGGCGTTCTGCTGATGGTGTACAACACCTACATGACCATTGTCCAGGCCAAGCGTGGCGTTGCCGTCGAAGCGACCGGTGCAGTGGCCTTGGCACGTTGATGTGAGGGGTTGAATCGATGAAGCACGAAAGCATCGAAATCAATGCCGGTCTCTTGATCATCCTCACCCTCGTCGTGATCAGCATCGGGGGCTTGGTCGAGATCGTCCCGCTATTCCACATCAAGAACACGGTCGAAGAGGTCAAGGGTGTACGTCCGTACACCCCATTGGAGCTGCGTGGCCGGGATCTGTACATCCGCGAAGGCTGCTATGCCTGTCACTCGCAGATGGTCCGTCCGTTCCGTGACGAGATGCTGCGCTACGGTCACTACTCCTTAGCCGCGGAGTCGAAGTACGACCACCCCTTCCAGTGGGGCTCCAAGCGTACGGGTCCGGACATCGCCCGTCTCGGCGGCAAGTACTCCGACGAGTGGCATACCCAGCACCTGATCCGTCCGCAGAACGTCGTGCCCGAATCCATCATGCCAGCCTATCCTTGGCTTGCCCAGAATGAGCTCAAGTACGACGACATCGAGAAGCGCATGAAGGCGCTCAAGATGACCGGCGTGCCGTACTCCCTCACTGAGGAGGAGTACCAGGCGAATGTGGCTGAGTATGGCAAGGAGATGGCGGACAAGCTGCACATCCCGAACGCCAAGGCTACCCTCGAGGCGGAGGCCACCAGCCGTAACTGGGACGGCGACAAGTCGCGCATCACCGAGATGGACGCCATGGTCGCCTACCTGCAGATGCTAGGCACCCTGGTGGACTTCAAGCAGTACGAACAGGGCTACTTCGCCAGCTTCCGCTGATACGGTCGCATCGTCAGGAGCACGACATGTCTGAAATATGGGCTTGGTTGGGTGATCTCGGCAACAGCAAGGTGCTGGCCCTGCTCATCTTCTTCACCACCTTTGTCGGCATCGTGCTCTACGTCTATACCGGCAAGCAGCGCAAGGAACGGCTTGAGTCTTACAAGAACATTCCGTTTATCGACGACGAGGAAAAGAAGCCTGCGTCGAAACAAGGGGATCAATAGTCATGACCAATCCCACTAACAAATCCAAGCAGGTCGAAACCACCGGTCACGTCTGGGATGGTGACCTGCGTGAGTACAACAATCCGTTGCCCAACTGGTGGCTGTGGGCCTTCTACGCCACTATCGTTTTTTCGATCATTTACTGGGTTATCTACCCGGCGTGGCCTGTTGGTAAGAGCTTCACCCGCGGTATCGCAACCGTCACGGTGGAAGAGAACGGTCAGACCAAGGAGATGCCGTGGAACTCCCGCAGTCAGCTGATTGCCGAGATGCAGAGCAGCCCGGCAGCGGTGAAGCAGCGTGAGTACATCGAGAAGGTCGCCGCCGCCTCCTATGAAGAGATCTTTGCTAATCCCGATATGATGGCCTTCGCGCGCTCCATGGCCAAAGGCTACTTTGGCGACTACTGTGCTGCCTGCCATGGCCAGGGCGGTCAGGGCAACCTGCCATTCTTCCCCAACCTGGCGGATGACGACTGGCTGTGGGGTGGTCAGGTTGAGCAGATTCAGGTCAGTCTTCAGGCTGGCCGCAAAGGTAATATGCCTGCCTTTCCCAATATTCAGGGCCAAGCCCTTGATGACCTCGCCAGCTATGTGCTGAGCCTGTCCGGTGAGGCTGTGGATGCTGCGGCCGCCGAGCGCGGCAAGCAGGGCTATGCCATGTGCATGGGCTGCCATGGTGCCGAGGGTAAGGGCAATCCGATGTTGGGGGCGGCTAACCTGACCGACAAGGCTTGGTCTGTGATCAACATCCCGGCAGCAGGCTCCATCGAGGAGAAGAAGAAGCTAGTCGCGGGCGTGATCAACAAGGGCATTGCCCGCGAGATGCCGGCCTTCGGCAACCGCCTCAAGCCGGAGGAGATCAAGATGCTGACCGTGTATGTGCATGAACTGGGCGGCGGTAAGTAAGCGCTTTCCATGCGCTTCGCACCTATAACTGCCGGCTTTGCCGGCATTTTTTTGAGCAGGCCAAGCCCCCAGCTGTCATAGGATTATTAGCATTCGGTAATTAAATTCAGAGGAGCTCGAGGTATGTCCGTCGAGACAGAAGAGAAGCTCTATCAGAAACGCATCGCTATTCATCCAAAATCGGTAAAAGGTACGTTCCGCACGTTCAAGACGGGGGTGTTGGTGCTGGCCTATGCCGTTTTTTTTCTCCTACCCTGGTTGCGCTGGGATCGTGGTGATGGGCCCTCGCAGGCGGTGCTTTTCGATATCCCTGGCCGCCGTTTCTATATCTTCGAACTCATTGTTCATCCCCAGGACATCTACTGGTTGGCTGGCGCGCTGATCATCTTCGCCTGGCTGTTGTTCTTCGTCACTGGGGTGGTCGGCCGCGCTTTCTGCGGTTATTTCTGCTTTCAAACCCTGTGGACTGATGCGTTCATGTTCATCGAACGCTGGATTCAGGGAGACCGGCAGAAACGAATCAATATCGACAAGATGCCCTGGAATCCCGAGAAAATCAGCAAAAAGGGGCTAACTTGGGCTGCGTGGCTGCTCTTCGCCTGGATCACCGGATTCACCTTCACTGCCTATTGGACCGATGCCTATGGCTTGCTCAATGATTTCTTCACCGGCCGCGCGCCCTATCCAGCCTATTTCACCATCGGTTTTCTGACCTTGACGACATTCGTCGTCGCCGGTTTCGTGCGCGAGCAGGTGTGCATTTACATGTGCCCCTATTCCCGCTTCCAGGCGGTGATGTTCGACAAGGAGACCCTCATCCCTTCCTATGACTACAAGCGTGGCGAGGGCGAAAAGGGGCGTGCACATCTCGGTCGTGGTCTAAAGACTCGGGAGGAGCGTCAAGCGGCCGGTTATGGTGACTGTATTGATTGTGGCCTTTGCGTACAGGTTTGCCCGACTGGCATCGACATCCGCAATGGTCTGCAGATTGCCTGCATCAACTGCGGTCTTTGTATTGACGCCTGCAATGAGATTATGGACAAACAGGGCTGGGAACGCGGTCTAATTCGCTATGCCTCCGAGCAGGAAATTGAAACTGGAAGTAAGCCACGGGTTTTTAAGCCGAAGACGATCGGTTACGGTTTGGCGATTCTGGTTGTCACTGTCTTTCTCATCTATAGTATTCTGCATCAAGCACCGATGGACTTCTCCGTGAATCAGGTGCGCAATCCTCTTGCCGTGACTTTGGCCGATGGCCGCGTGCAAAACAGCTACGAGATCAAGATCAACAACAAGGTTCCCCGCCCACTCCGTCTTGATCTTGGAGTTGAGGGATTGGCTGATGCGGAGATCGAGATTGCCGGGGGCAAGAAGGACATCGAAGTGCCCTCCGATAAGCTCCTTCATCTCTTGGTGAGGGTGAAATTGCCCGCTGGGGCCAAAAATTCACAGCAGAACTTCCGCTTCGTGCTGACCGACAAGGATGGTCAGATCAAACCTGTGGCGATGAATGCCACCTTCAACATGCCGCGCTGATCCGAGTCGTGTCCATCCTGATTTCACTCGCTGTAGGCATCCTGCTAATCGTACTCGCCTTCTTGGGGTTGAACCGTCTGGTTCGCCTCGGAGGACGGCAGTCGGCAGTCATCCTCGCCATCCTTACCCTGGGCTTCTACTTGCCGTTCGCCCTGCTGAACTGGCCCGGTGCCGATGTGCTAGCCATTCATCTTGCGCTCTATCTGATGGTGGTCTTTATCCTTGGCGTGTGGGCGCATGAACGCGAGCAGCAACAGCGGGATAAAGATCGCAGTTCCCTCCGCTGGGGACCGGGGCTGATCATCGGCTTTTTCGCGGTGATCATCGCCATGGATGCCGTGTTTGTCACGGTGGCTATGGGCGGGCTGGACAGTCGCGTCAGTGCCTGGCTGCTGCCCAAGCCCAAGCAGGGGGAGGCGATCAGCTCGTACTTTCCAGGCGTCATCTCGCACGACTACCAGAAGAAGGAAGCGCTTTACAACGACTACCTACGCCGGGTTGAGCTGCAGAAAGAGCGCGGCTGGCAGGTGGAATATGGCTGGCTCGAGGAACCGATTAAGGGCCGGGAGGCGTTGTTCCAGGTGCTGGCGCGCGATCGCCATGGTTCACCCGTCAGCGGCGCCGAGGTCAGTGCGCGCTTTTTGCGTCCCTCTAACCAGCGTGAAGACTTCCATGTGACCTTGCGAGAGGTTGAGCCTGGCCTCTACCGTGCCGCGATCACTCCGCACCTCGCCGGTCTCTGGCAGGTGGTGATCCTCGTCCAGCGTGGCGAGGACATCCATGAGGTGCGGGCTGCGACGGATGTCGCAGCTCCCTAAAAGGGGGGGCTTTTGAGCCATGTCTGATCTGCGTCTTCTGCCCGGGGATGGCGAGTGCTTCCATTGCGGCCTGCCGATTCCGCCCGGGGCGCACTACACCGTGCGCATCCAAGGGGAGGAGCGTCGCATGTGCTGCCCAGGGTGCCAAGCCGTGGCCCAGGCGATCGTCGATGGCGGCATGGAGGATTACTACAGCTACCGCACCCAGCCGGCCGGTCGTGGGCATGAGTTGGTGCCGCAAAAGCTCGAGGGCTTGCGGTTGTATGACAGCGAGGCCCTGCAGCGCAGTTTCGTCAGCGGTGAGGGGGATATCCGCGAGGCGGCCTTGATTCTCGAAGGCATCACCTGTGCCGCTTGCGTCTGGCTGAACGAAAAGCATGTGCGCGCCCTGCCCGGGGTCCTCTCCTTCAACATCAACTACGCTACCAAGCGGGCCAGGGTGCAGTGGGACGCACGGCAAATCCAGCTGAGCGAGATCCTGCGGGCAATCGCCTCGATCGGCTACCAGGCCCATCCCTTCGATGCCGGACGTCAGGAGGCGGCCTTCAAGCGCGAGCGCGCCCAGGCCTTGCGACGGCTTGGAGTGGCGGGCTTGGGGATGATGCAGGTGATGATGATCGCCATTGCCCTGTATTCGGGCGATTTCCATGGCATGGAGGAAGGGCTGCGGGAGTTCTTGCGCTGGGCAAGCCTTGTCATCACCCTGCCGGTGATCTTTTATAGCTCGCTTGGCTTCTTCACTTCGGCCTGGCGTGATCTCAAACAGAAGCGATTGGGCATGGATCTGCCGGTGAGCCTGACCCTCGCCCTGACCTTCCTTGCCAGCGCCTGGGCCACGATGACCCACAGCGGCGAGGTGTACTTCGACACCGTCACCATGTTCGCCTTCCTGTTGCTGGTCGGACGCTATCTGGAAATGCTCGCTCGGCACAAGGCCGGCGAGGCGGCCGAGGCACTGGTGAAGCTGTTGCCGAACATCGCCGCGCGGATCGATACGGACGGAGTCGAGCGGATGGTGGCGGTGGCCGAGCTGCGCCCGGGGGACCGCGTGCGGGTCCGCCCCGGCGAGAGCATTCCGGCCGACGGCGTGGTGTTGGAAGGGCACAGTAGCGTGGACGAGTCGCTCTTGACTGGGGAGAGCGTGCCGCGCGGGCGCGGCCCCGGGGATGCGGTGATCGGCGGTGCGGTGAACATCGAGAGCCCGTTGCTGGTGCGAGTGGACAAGGTGGGAGAAGAGACGGTGCTCTCCTCCATCCTCCGTCTTCTGGACCGCGCCCAGGCCGAGAAGCCGCGCATTGGCCAGCTGGCCGACCGTGCAGCGCAGTGGTTCATCCTTGGACTACTCGTGGTTAGCGTGCTGGTGGCGCTCTGGTGGTGGCTGCACGAGCCATCCCGAGCGTTCTGGATCACCGTATCCTTGCTCGCGGTCACCTGTCCCTGTGCCCTCGGCCTTGCCACTCCTGCCGCCCTGACCGCGGCCACCGGCAGGTTGACCCGTCTTGGTCTGCTGGTGACCCGTGGCCACGCCCTCGAGACTCTGGCCCGTGCCACGCATGTGGTGTTCGACAAGACCGGTACCCTAACCGATGGCCGACTCTCGCTCGAGCGCGTGATTCCCTTAGGGGCGGTGAGCGAGGCCGAGGCCCTCCTCTGGGCGGCGGCCCTTGAACAGGCCTCCGAACACCCCGTGGCGCGCGCCATCGTAAGCAAGGCAGGGCAGGAGGTAGCTGCGGATGAGGTGCGCGCCATACCGGGGCAGGGCATAGAGGGATGTGTGGAGGGTCGCCGCTTGCGTATCGGTGTGGCGGATTTCGCCATGGCCCTCTCCGGTCAGCCGGTGCCGATGATCCCGGAATCGGCTGGGACGGTGATCCTGTTGGCTGATACGGATCGAGCCCTGGCCTGGTTCATACTGCGCGATGCCCCGCGCGAGGAAGCTATCGGCGCAATCCGTGAATTGCGCGAATTGGGGCTTGCGGTCAGCCTGCTAAGCGGGGACCGCTCGCAGGAAGCCGAACGGGTGGCGCGCGAGCTCGGGATTCCCCATGCTCGAGGGGGCCTGTTGCCCCAAGACAAGCTGAACCATTTGCGTCAGCTCCAGGCGCAGGGCGAGGTGGTGGTGATGGTGGGCGATGGCGTGAACGATGCGCCGGTTCTCGCCGGAGCCCAGACTTCGCTGGCCATGGGAGGAGGCACCCAACTGGCCCAAGCCTCGGCGGATATGATTCTGTTGTCCGAAAATCTGAGCCATATCCCGGCCGGGATACGTGTCGCGCGCCGGACCATGGCCATCATCCGCCAGAACCTTGCTTGGGCGCTGGGTTACAATCTCATTGCCGTGCCTGCGGCCGCCGCCGGTTTTGTTCCGCCTTGGCTCGCGGCGATCGGCATGTCATTAAGTTCACTTATCGTGGTATTGAATGCCTTGCGCTTGCGCCGTTGAAATAGAACGGGTAGCTTGCGCCAATAAACCGGGTAGGTCTGTGGATATTCTTTACTTCCTGATCCCTCTCAGCATCGTGGTGATGGGGGGCCTGATCTGGGCCGTGCTGTGGACCGTGCGCAGCGGCCAGTATGATGATCTCGAGGGGCCGGCGCATCGCATCCTTATGGACGACGACGACCCGCGTATTCCAAGGCCGCAGGAGCCTTCCGCGAAGCCGCGGCAGGCGCCACCGGCAGATACACAACTCAAACACTAACGACAGGAGCATATGCCATGGCCAAGCTGTTCAGCTTCCAGAACGCCGCCTTTACCTTTATCGTCGGCCTGATCATCTTCTCCTGGCTGATTTTCCTGAGTGTGATCTTTAGCTGATTGCCTTGCTAGCCGACAGGAAAGGCCCCTCGTCGGCAGAAAACAGAAAGGCCCGCACATGTGCGGGCCTTTACCGCTTTCAGGGCGTAGAAAACGAGCCTTCGATCCCCCCCTTATTGTACGCCGATGGCTTGGCGCATCTTGCGCATGGCAGCTTGCTCGATCTGGCGGATGCGCTCGGCAGAGACTTGATACTTATCCGCCAGTTCATGCAAAGTCGCCTTCTCGCCCTCCACGAGCCAGCGGCGGCGGATGATGTCTTGGCTACGAGCATCGAGGCGTTCTAGGGCCGACTCGAGCTGTTTTAAGCGTAAACTTTGGCTGTCCAGCTGCTCCAGCGCCTCGGCCGGATCGCTGTTGGGGGCTTCAAGCCAGGCAAGCGGGGCCAGGTGCGCCTCCTCGTCCTGCTCCGGCTCGATGGCGACGTCGTGCCCCAGCAGGCGGGACTCCATCTCGAACACCTCTTTGACCGGGACGTTCAGCTCCCCGGCGATGGCTTGGGCCTCGTCTTGGTTGATCCAGCGCTCGCCGTCACGCATACCGCGCAGACGGAAAAACAGCTTGCGCTGGGCCTTGGTGGTGGCCACCCGTACCATGCGCCAGTTCCGCAGGATGAACTCGTGAATCTCCGCCCGGATCCAATGCACGGCGAAGGTGATCAGACGAACCTTACGATCCGGCTCGTAGCGACGCACCGCCTTCATCAGGCCGATGATGCCTTCCTGTACCAGTTCACTCAGCGGCAGGCCATAGCCTGTGTAGCTGCGCGCGATGTGCACCACGAAACGCAGATGTCCCAGCACCAGCTGCCGTGCGGCATCCAGATCTTTGTCGTCGCGCCAGCGGACCGCCAAACGGTATTCGTCCTCGGCAGTGAGCAGTGGGATCCGACGAACTTCGGCGAGATAGGCCGCGAAGGCATCACGCGAAGTCGGCAGGGCGGAAAGGTTGGCAAGTTCTTGCATTGATCGAACCCCTTGGGATTATCTGAGCGAATTTAGCACTCTTTTGATTCGAGTGCTAATCCACAAAAAAGTTCCCAAGGCGCAACACGCTTCAGGCCGGATGGATGCGGCGGATCTGCAGCGCGCTGGCCAGCCAGGCGGCCAATATCCCGAGCAGGGTGCCGATAGGGATGAGGGTCAGCACAAGATAGGGGGGCAGGCTTGGCAAGGTGATCAGCCAGCCGCTGTCTGCGGCGGCTTGAAGCAGCAGGCGCATGGCCAGGCCAGCGAACAGCAAACCAAGCAGCGTCCCGCCAAGGCCGAGGATGGCCCCGGCGTAGAGCAGTGGGCGACGGATAAAGGCATGAGTGGCGCCGATCAGCTGCAGCAGGCGCACTTCCTCGGCGTGCCGCTCAAGTTCCAGGCGGATGGTGTTGCCGACGGTGATTGCCAGCGCGGGGGCGAGGATGATGAGGAAGATCAAGGTCAGCCGCTCACCGGCATTGATCAGCCCACGCAGGCGCTGGACCGCCTCCGAATCCATCCGTACTGTGTCAACCTCGGGGCGGACGGCCAGGCGTGTGCGCAGGACCTCCAGGTCTGCGGCTGAGCGCGGCTTAAGTTCGATCACGGTCGGCAGGGGATTGTCCTTTAGTTCGCTTAGCACGCCGTCGAGCGCATGGGCGCGGGCCAGTTGGGCCAACCCTTCCTCCGGGGTGATCAGGCGTGGCTCTGCGATCAGCGGATCCTCGCGCAGGGTGCGCAGCAAGGCTTCGGCTTCACGGTGGCTGACCGTCGGCTTGAGGAATAGTTGCAGCTGGGCAGCTTCTTTTGTCCAGCCCGCAAGGGCGGTGCGGGCACCGTGCAGGGTGGCAAGGAGGGTAATCGGAATGGTTAGGCTGACGGCAATGACCAGCATGCTGAGGAGATAGCCGAAGGGGCGGCGTTTGAGGCGGCGGAGGGCGTCGTGCAGGCTCTCACCGTGATGGGCCAACCAGGCATGGAAGCGGGCTGACACGGTGTGTCCGCGCTGGGCGTGGTGGTGGCTCATGCCTCCTCCATGCGCAGGCGTCCTCCGCGCAGCATCAGGCGCGGGGCATCGAAGTGTTTGATCAACTCCAAGGCATGGGTGGCGATCAGCATGGTCACACCAGCGGCATTGAACTGGGTGAACAGACGCATGATTTCGAACGCGAGCTCGGGGTCGAGGTTACCCGTTGGCTCATCCGCCAGGATGATGGAGGGTTTTGCGACCAGGGCACGGGCGATATTGACGCGCTGTTGCTCTCCACCGGAGAGTTCCTGCGGGCGAGCCTTCTCGCGGTCCAGTAGGCCGACCTTATCCAGCGCGGCGCGCACTCGGCGGGCGATCTCCGCGCGTGGATAGTGCTGCACACGCAGGGGCAGGGCGACGGTGTCGAAGACGCTCAAGTCGACCAGCAGGTGCGGATCCTGAAAGATCAGACCGATGCGGCGGCGCAGGTAAGGGATGCGCCAGCCTGCCAAGCGACTGATATCGCTGCCATGGATCAGCACCTTGCCTGAGCT
>JARJMX020000209.1 GCA_029335925.2 Gammaproteobacteria bacterium | reverse complement strand
TTCTTGCCGTGGTACGTGCGTGTGCATGAACAGCGCGATCACAAACAGGTGGAACAGCACGGCCACCGCCATGGCCAGGCTGAGGGGCAGGCGGCGGGAGGGCGGAGGAGACCAGGCAGGCGTAAAGCTCATGCAGCTATTAAACCCAAAGTACTCCCTCCTCTTCCACTGCGGATCGCTGGTCTGCTCGCGGCCGTTCGGTGGGACATCTGATGGGCCTCAGGCCCGATGCGGCAGGATGCGCAGCGGACGGTCGTTGCGCGCGAGCCGGAGCATATCGGCCATGGTGGGCGTGGCGTGCAGGGTGCCGCGCTCGTCCACCAGCAGGACGCGATCCAGCCCCATGCGCTGAATCAGCGTGGGGGCCTCGTCCGGTCCGATGGCAAGCAGTCCGGTGGCGGCAGCGTCGGCGAGCAAGGCGTCCTGTGCGATCACGGTCGCCCCGACCAGCCCGCGCGAGGGCCAGCCGCTGCGCGGGTCGATGATGTGGTTGTAGCTGACGCCCTTGTAGGTGAAGCGCTTTCGGTAGCTGCCGGAGGTGAAGACGGCCTCATCACCGCGGAGCTCCAGCCAGCCCAGCGGCCCTTCGGTGAACGGGTCCTGGATTGCGATCCGCCAGGGGCGGTGGCCAGCCTGTCCCCTCACCAGCAGGTCGCCGCTGGCGTCGATCAGGGCATCATGCACGCCGAGCTTAGCGAGGCGATCGGCGGCAAGCTCGGCGGCCCAACCCTCGGCCATGGCGTTGAAGTCGAGCAGGACATGCGGGTTGTGGCAGCGTATCCGCTCGCCGTCGATTTCAAGATCGCTCATGCGCGGCGGCGGGGTCATCAAGCGGTCGATGGCGGCCTGGGACGGGGGGGCGCGTTCCTGGTTGGGCTGGCCGGAGTGAAATCCCCACAGCTTGACCACGGCGCCGACGGCAGGGGAAAAGGCGCCTTGGCTTAGGGCCTCCAGTTCACGGCCGCGCTCGATGATGTCGCGCAGGCGGGCGTCGAGCGGCGTCCAGTCGCCCGAGGTCAGGGCGGCATTCAGCCGGGTCAGGGGGGAATCCTGCCAGGGGTGCAGCACGGCGTATTCGCGCTTGAAGATCGCCTCGACCTCGCTCAGTGCCTGCGCGAGGGACAGAGGGGCCGTCTCGGGCAGGGCGAGCTGGGTGAGCATGCCGTAAAGCAAGAAACCCTCGGTCTGAATGCGCGGCTCGCGCGAACACCCTGCGAGCGGGGCCAAGGATGCGAGGATGAGTCGGCGGAGGAAGGCTCGACGGGCCGGATGCATGGTCCTAGCTCCGGCGATGACGGGCCAGGACATCCAGCAGATCACCGGCGATGTCGAGGCCAAAGCAGGCGTCCAGCTCGCGGATGCAGGTGGGGCTGGTCACATTGATTTCAGTAACATAGTTGCCGATCACGTCGAGGCCGACGAAGTACAGGCCCATCGCGCGCAGGGTGGGGCCGATCCTCTCGCACAGCCAGCGGTCGCGCGCGGTCAGCTCGACGCCGACGCCGCGCCCCCCCGCGGCAAGGTTGGCGCGGAACTCGCCGTTGGGCGGGATGCGTGCCAGGGCGTAGGGCACAGGCGCGCCGTCGATCATGAGGATGCGTTTGTCGCCTTCCGCCACGGCGGGCAAGAACTTCTGCGCCATGATCCATTGCTGGCCTCCCTGGGTCAGCAGCTCGACGGCGGTGCGTAGGTTCATGTCACCGCGCGCGAGGCGGAACACCCCCTGGCCGCCCATCACATCGAGCGGCTTGAGGACGATCTCGCCGTGGGTATCGAGGAAGGCGCGGATGTCCTCCTCGCGGCGGCTGACCAGGGTGGGCGGGATGCACTCGGGAAAATGGGTGGCGAACAGCTTTTCGTTGACCGCCTGCAGGGCCGCTGGGCGGTTGGCAACCAGCGTGCCCTCGCGCTCTGCGAGGGCCAGGATCTGGGTGGCCTGCAGGTAGCGGACATCGAACGGCGGGTCCTTGCGCATGAGCAGGATGTCCAGCTCGCCCAAGGGCAGCAGGGTCGGTTCGCTTAGGGTGAACCAGTCGCTGGTGTTGTCGCGCACCTCGATACGGCAGGCATGGCCATAGGCGCGGCCGTCGCGCACGGACAGGTCGTCCAGCTCCAGATACCAGCACGCCCAGCCGCGCCTCTGCGCAGCCAGCAGCATGGCGAAGCTGGAATCCTTGTAGGGCTTGATGGAGCCGATCGGATCCATCACTATGCCAAGCTTCATGCCGTCTTCTCCTGGCCAACCTCGGCTTGTTCGCGCGCCGCCGCAAGCAGGGCAAGGCGGGCAATCACCCCATAGGCATAGAAGCGGTTGGGCGGTGCATCCGGAGCGAGGTGACAGTCCGGGGTGGTGCAGGCATCGGCGAAGGCGAGCGGCATAAAGTGGGCCCCAGGGGCGTTCAGGTTCTCGTCGTCGCCGCGCTGGGTATGCACGCGGTAGAAGCCCCCCACGACGAAGCGATCGATCATGTATACCACCGGTTCGGCGACCGCGCCGGCGATGGTCTCGAAGGTGTAGACGCCCTCCTGCACGATCACGCGCGAGATGCTAAGTCCCTCCTTGCTCGCCGCCATGCGGGTGCGATCCTTACGGTTGAGGTTGCGCACCTCCTCTGCTGAGCGGGCCATCATCACCCCCATGCCATAGGTGCCGGAGTCGGCCTTGATCACCACGAACGGCTCGCGATCAATGCCGTACTCGGCATATTTCGCCTTGATGCGCGCAAGAAGGCCGTCCACGCGATCGGCCAGGCAGTCCTCGCCCTCGCGCTTCATGAAGTCGATCTCGCCGCAATCGTCGAACAACGGGTTGATCAGCCATGGGTCGATATCGGCCATGGATGCGAACTCGCGTGCCACGGCATCATAGTGGCGGAAATGGGTGGATTTCTTGCGCCTCCACCAACCCAGCTCCAGCGGTGGGATGAGCGTCTGTTCCAGGTCCTTGAGAATGGCCGGCACACCGGCGGAGAGGTCGTTGTTGAGCACCACCGCGCAGGGCGAGAACCCGCCCGCCTCGATGCGGCGGCCCTTGCGTTCCAGCGGCAGTAAGGTCAGCTTGCGGCCGGACGGTAGGTCGATGGTCATCGGTTCGGACCGCTCCTCGATCAGTGAACCGACGCGTACTTCGAAGCCCGCCTGCTCCGCCAGGTCACGCAGGGTGGCTAGGTTCTCCAGGTAGTAGAGGTTGCGGGTGTGACGCTCAGGCAGAAGCAAGAGTCCTCGCGCCTTGGGGCAGAGGTGCTCCATCGCCGTCTGCAGGGCGTGGATACAGAGCGGGGTGAAGGCCGGATTGAGGTTGTTGAAGCCGGCCGGGAACAGATTGGTATCCACCGGGGCAAGCTTGAAGCCCGCGTTGCGCAAGTCGACCGAGCAGTAGAACGGCGCGGGGGTGTCAAGGAAGGCTTGCCGCAGCCAAGTCTCGATCGCGGTCTGGCGGTCCAGCAGGTGGGACTCGATCTCCTGCAGCGGGCCCTGGTGGGCCGTGGTCAGGAACGGGACGGCATCAAGAAGCGGCATGGTGGTCTCTCTAATTTTGGCTTGGTGTAGTTTAGCAGCAGGATCCAGCCGCCTCTTGGCTTGAGGAGGACGAAGGCGGCACAGAAGGGCTTGGATCTGGAAAGGTATTTCGGATAAATTCGGCAGACACGAGTAAAACCGCTCGACCATACCGTTGAGGGCCTGCTTTGATGGATACGCTTAAAGCCCCACAAGCCGCTGAGTTCAGTGGTCTTAAAGTCATGGTCGTGGATGACAGTAAGACCATCCGCCGTACGGCCGAGACCCTGCTAGCCAAGGCCGGATGCATCATCGACACCGCCGTCGATGGTTTTGATGCCCTCGGCCGGATTCCCGTCTTCGAGCCGGATCTGATCTTTATTGACATCCTCATGCCGCGTCTCGACGGCTATCAGACCTGTGCGCTGATCAAGAACAATCGGCACTTCCGGCGCACTCCCGTCATTCTCCTGTCAAGCAAGGACAGCATCTTCGACAAGGCGCGCGGTCGCATCGTCGGCGCGGACGACTACCTGACCAAGCCCTTCACCAGCGAGGAGTTGCTCACGGCCCTGCGCAAGCATGCATGGCGGGCAAAGAATCCTGAAAGCCTGACCTTAGTCGGATGATGCTAAGCCTTTTCCCGCTCATGCTCGATTACTGATACTTTTACCTATCGCGGAGCCTTTTCCATGGCCCATATTCTGATCGTCGATGATTCCCCTACCGAACGGCATGTCCTGCAGGGCATGCTCGAGCGCAACGGCTTCAAGGTCAGCCTGGCCGCCAACGGCGAAGAGGCCGTGGCCCAGGCTAAGGCCATCAAGCCCGATCTCATCCTGATGGATGTGGTCATGCCCGGTATCAATGGCTTCCAGGCCACCCGGGAGCTTTCCCGCATGCCGGATACGGCCTCGATTCCGGTGATCATCGTGACCACCAAGGATCAGGAAACCGACCGGATCTGGGGCATGCGTCAAGGGGCTCGGGATTACCTCACCAAGCCGGTGCAGGAGTCCCAGCTCATAACGGCGATCCGCTCCTTGATTGGGGCCTGACTTTGAGTTCCCCGGCCTTTGCCCGCCTGCGCGCACTGGAAGGGCTCGCTCTGGCCCGTGCTGCGGGGCTGCCACGGCGGGAGGCCCTGACCCGTCACTGGACTGCGCTGGCCTTCCGGCTCGGGAGCGAGACCTTTGTCAGTCCGCTCGATCAGGTGGCCGAGATCCTGCCCATGCCCGCCGTCACCCGCTTGCCGCTGGTCCAACCTTGGGTGCTGGGTTTGGCCAACTTGCGGGGTGAGTTGACACCGATCATTGATACGATGGGATTTTTGGGGCGGGGGCACGTATCCCCCGATCCGCGCGCCCGCGTGCTGGTGTCCAGGCGCGAGGTATGGCCTCTTGGTCTTGTGGTTAGTGAGTCATTGGGGTTGCGGCACTTCCAGGTCGAGGCACGACGCCCGCTGGAGCAGCCGCCGCCGGGGCTGGATGGCTATGTCCTTGAGGAAGTGGTTGAGCCCTGGCGCTCGTGGAAGATTCTCGACCTTCAGCGTCTGCTGCACGGCGAGGACGTGTTGCGTACCGCGCTTCAGTGAACCCTGGCGAGGCGCGGAACGAAGCTTTTTCGGCGTCCTGCCCGGCGGTCCGGGCAGATGCGGCAAATTCTGAAACGACACACTGATGCGTTGAATCATCAAAGAGGAAGCACGCATGGCTCAGACGAAACGTGATGACGCGCGAGCGCGTGGCATCAGGCGCAACATTGTGCTGCTCATCGCCCTGGCGGTGTTGCTGCTGGTGGCTACGGTAGGCATCTTCAGCTACGTGGCGTATGTCGATCACAACCGTCTGCAGTGGCGCCTGACGGCCAGCCAGATCGAACGTTTCAGTCCGGAGCTGGTGAGCGACGCCCTGCGCGCCGTGACGGGCCAGGACGATGCGGCGGCCCAGCTGCAGGTCAAGATCAACGTATTCGAATCCCTGCTGGGGAAGCTGGAGAAGGGCGATGCGGAGACCCGCATGCCTCCGGTGAAGGATGACCTGCGTGTGCAGCTTGAGGCTGTCCGTTTTAACTGGGGGAAGGTGCGTCCGCCCCTGGAAAGCATCATCGCCGCGGGGTCGGCCTATGCACAGGTCAAGGCGGCAAGCGAGGTGATCGTGCGCGAGGATCAGTCGCTCATAGCCTTTTCTGCTGTGTGTGTCGAGCAGATGGTTCGCGCTGGCGTCAGTTGCGGGCAGCCCTATCTGGCTCAGCGTCACCATTGCCTCGTTCTGCGCCTGAAGACCGCAGCCAGCGAGCTGCTGGGCGGCGAGTAGATTGCCCTGGTGGCCCTGGAGAAATTCGGCCGCGATGCCGCGCTGTTCGAACGCGTGCTTGAGGCCATGC
>JARJMX020000146.1 GCA_029335925.2 Gammaproteobacteria bacterium | reverse complement strand
AGCGGATGGTGACTGTTTCATGGCGCAAGGTATGCAGAACCTCCTTTATGACGTCTTCTTCGCGCAAAGGCAAGGCAATCCATACTTCAGAAATAGCTAGTTCTTGAATAACCTTGGATAGGTTGTGCAAAGGGTAATAGATTGTACCTGAGGTAGGATTTTTGGCAAAACGGGCCATAATTTTAAATCCTGTCCAAGGTGCACTTTCGGCACGTTGGATGAGCTCATTGGCAATTTTTCCTTCGCCAATGACAGCCACTTTTTTAATATTCAAACCACGCTGGCGAACAAAATAAAGCAAAAAATATACAGCAAGACGGGATAAGATCAATCCAAACGCCGCCAGGATGGCCCAGGAAAAAAGCCATATCCTGGAGTATGTATGCCCAAGTTTGAAGGCAAAAAGGATGATGGCTAAGAGCAAAAAAATCATCATCCAGGCTGCCAGCATGTTCCTAGCAAGCTCGATCAGTAAAAAACCACGCCAGGAACGATATAGATCAAACCAAGGAAAGATCAGCAGGGTCAGCAAAGCCGCTAACAGTAAGATAAGGGCATAATTATTGCTTATAGTGAGACTATCAAAGCGCAGGACGTGTGCTATCAAGCCGCTCAGCACGATAATCAACGCATCCAGAAGGCGCTGTGCCAGCTCGAGGATGGACCCCGTCTTAGTGACACTGAGTCTATGTAGGTTCGTCATCCATTAGAAGACATCACAGCGGCAAACGCGAAGTTAGGATGTCCTTCACTTGCTAAGATGGAAAAATTAGGATGTGCCCCTAAAACTACCCTAGCAGCACATAAAATCCAGCATGCCATTTCATCCTTCAGCGTTCCTTGAGAGCCATGAAGACATGATTGGCAATAGGCTTAAGTAAATACTCAAGCAGACTACGTTCACCGATCTTGATGACCACATCTACCGGCATACCTGGAGTTATGCGGTCATATTTCAAACGCGACAGCTGTTCGGGAGAAAGGGCAATCCGTGCTGCATAATAAGGTAATCCGGTTTGTGCATCGGTCAGGATATCAGCCGATACGCTGATTACTTTGCCTTCAACGACCGGATTGATCGGGTCGAGGGCCACGAAACGAACCAAGGCCACCAACCCAGGAGCAACTTTTTCAATGAGATGAGGTTGGATCCGCGCTTCGATGATCAGCGTGTCATGCTCGGGAACAAGATCAAGGATAGGTTCGCCGGCACGAATGATGCCACCGACGGTATGTATCTTCAGGCCCACAACGATACCATCATCAGGCGAACGAATCTCGACCCGGGATAATTCATCGTCCAAGGCAGCCAGACGTTCGGCAAGGGTTGCTGCTTCTTTTTGGACATTGGTGAGCTGGTTTTCTACATCCTTGCGAAATTCCTGTTCGATCTGATGTTTTTTGAGTTGTATTTCATTGAGAGTAGCTTGCGCACGACCAATATTGGCAATGTCACCACTGCGCTGGGCAGATATTTCTGCCACAGAACGTTCCAGCTCAAAGATACGATTACGTGGTACGTAGCCTTTCTCAAAAAGGGTACGCAGAGAGTCCAGCTCTTCTTTTAAAAGCCGCATTTGTTCAGCTTTACCGCGCTCTAAAGCCTGCAACCCCTCGATTTGTTGATGTAAACCCTTGATGTTCGAATTAAGGATAGATATTTCGCTTTCCAGGGCCTTTTTCCGCGTATTGAATAGGGCTGACTGAGTTTCGATCGCTTCCAGAACAAACGGATTCGCGCGATCGGCAAGAAGAGGTGTATCAAAGGAAGGTGTGCTGCCAATGCGCTCGGCGAGCAAGCGTGCCTCGATGGCCTTAATCGAAATCAGTTGATTGAGCGTGATAAGGCGCTGGGCTTCGAGTTGGGTGCGGTTGAGGCGAATCAAGATGTCGCCTTTTTTGACGTGGTCACCGTCACGCACCAGGATTTCTTCAACAATGCCCCCGGAGAGGTGTTGTACTGTCTTGCGCTTGCTTTCCACCTCCACTCTGCCGGATGCCGTCACTCCGGCATCAAGCGGGGCAAGGACCGCCCAGAGCAAAAAGCCAACAAACCCAATCAAGATGATCAGCATTCCGGTGCGAATCGTTGAATTGGCATTGGCCTTAAAGGAGGTTGAGTTGAGGGAGGATTCCTCCGCTGTCTTAGAAATTTCCAGGCGTGATGAGCTCATTATGCGTATCAGTCAGGGGTTTGAGGAAGTGGCAGCAAGCTTGTTTGGGCTGGTACCCGACTGCGTAGGGGCTTGTGCTTGCTGAGCCTGTTGCAGTGCGGCAAGGACCTGATCACGCGGACCAAATGCGGCAAGCGTACCATCACGCATCAGGAGCACGAGATCGACCACACTTATGATACTTGGGCGATGGGTGATCAGAACGACAGTCGTCCCCTGTTTTTTTAGTTCCAAGATGGCCCGCACGAGTGCGCTTTCGCCAACATCATCCAGGTTGGAGTTTGGCTCATCGAGCACCACCAATGCAGGATCCCCATAAATGGCGCGTGCCAAGGCGATGCGCTGACGCTGCCCCCCAGAAAGCATATGCCCAGCTTCGCCGATGGGTGTGTCATAGCCTTTGGGTAAACGTAAGATCATGTCATGCACGCCAGCCATTTGTGCGGCTTTGAGCAAGGCATCCGGATTGATGGTACCAAAGCGGGCGATGTTCTCAGCTACCGTGCCATCGAACAACTCGATATCCTGGGGCATGTAGCCAATATACGGACCAAGCTGGGTCTTATCCCAATCATGTATATCCGCGCCGTCAAGACGTACCCTACCCGCCTGGGCAGGCCAGACACCGACCAAGAGGCGGGCCAGTGTGGACTTGCCTGAAGCACTCGGACCGATCACACCCAAAACGGCACCCGCAGGTACACCGAAATTGATATTTTTCAGCACCGGTGCTGCTGCACCCGGGGGGGTTGCAACAACGCTTTCCACCCGAACTTCACCACGTGGACGTGGCAATGGGGTACGCGCTTCAGGTTCGGCAAAACGGTTGAGTAGCTCATTCAGGCGAGCATAACTGTTGCGTGCGCCCACCCAGGATTTCCAGACACCGATCAGCTGCTCTACAGGAGCAAGGGCACGTCCTAAAAGAATTGAGCCAGCAATCATCATCCCGGCTGTCATCTCGTTTTTGATGACCAAATACGCCCCCAGGCCCAAAATGAGCGATTGCAGGGCAATGCGCACAAACTTAGTGGTAGCACTGATACGTCCTGCACTATTGCTGGCATCGGTTTGCAGCTTGAGAATCTCCCGATTTACACGTCGCCAACGCTCACGGATCGCGGGTAGCATACCCATGGCTTCAATGACCTCGGCATTGCGCAGATTGCTCTGAACCTGACCATTGGCTTTGATAGCGAGCTTATTGGCTTCAGAAAGGCGCTTGCGCGTTGCAAACTCGTTCCAGAGCGCAAGCCCAAGGAGTAATAAAGCACCCAAAAGCGCCAATACCCCCATCTGCCAGTGAA
>JARJMX020000128.1 GCA_029335925.2 Gammaproteobacteria bacterium | reverse complement strand
GGTTGGGGGTGGGGATGCGGTCGAGCACGCGGATGACGCCTTCGACGATGTCATCGATGTAGGTAAAGTCGCGTTGCATCCGGCCGTGGTTGTAGACCTCGATGGGACGGCCTTCGAGGATGGCCTTTGTAAACTTGAAGTAGGCCATGTCCGGCCGCCCCCACGGACCGTAGACGGTGAAGAAGCGCAGGCCGGTGGTGGGGATGCGGTAGAGGTGGGCATAGCTGTGTGCCATCAGCTCATTGGCCTTCTTGGTGGCGGCGTAGAGGCTGATGGGGTGGTCCACGTTGTGGTGCACCGAGTAGGGCATGGCGGTGTTGAGGCCATAGACCGAGCTTGAGGAGGCAAAGACCAAGTGCTCCACCGCGTGGTGGCGGCAGCCTTCGAGGATATTGAGAAAACCCACCAGGTTGCTGTCGATATAGGCGTGCGGGTTGTGCAACGAGTAGCGCACCCCGGCCTGGGCGGCGAGGTGGATCACGCGCCGGGGCTCGTGTTTGGCGAACAGGGCTTCCATGCCGCTGCGGTCGGCCAGCTCGAGGCGCATGAATTGGAAATTCGGCTGTCCCTCAAGCTCGCGCAGGCGGGCGTGCTTGAGGCGGACGTCATAATAGTCGTTGAGGTTGTCGATGCCGACCACGCGCTCGCCGCGGGCGAGCAGGGCCTTGGTGACATGGAAGCCGATAAAACCGGCTGCGCCGGTGACGAGTAGGGTCATGGGCTGGTCTTTGCCATCATGCGTTGCGCGCATAGCATCCGCACCGCCTCCGGGTAGATCTGGTGCTCGATGGCGTGCACGCGCTGTTGCAGGGTTTCCGGGGTGTCATCCGGCAGCACCGGCACGCGGCCCTGGAGAATCATCGGGCCTTCGTCCACCCCCTCGGTGACAAAGTGCACGGTGGCGCCGTGTTCCGCATCGCCTGCCGCGATGGCGCGGGCGTGGGTGTTCATGCCCGGGTATTTGGGCAGCAGGGAGGGATGGATGTTGATCAGCCGCCCGGCATAGTGGTGCACGAAGGCCGGGGTGAGAATGCGCATAAAACCGGCGAGCACCACAAGGTCGGGGCGGTAGGCGTCGATGCGCTCCATCAGGGCGGCGTCGAAGTCCTCGCGTGCGGGGAAGTCCTTGTGGCTGAGGACCCCGGTCGGGATGCCGGCCTTGCGCGCGCGCTCCAGGCCAAAGGCATTCGCGCGGTTGCTGAACACGGCCACGATGTGGCCCCCGCCCAATTCGTTGCGCTGTTCGGCGTCGATCAGGGCCTGCAGGTTGCTGCCGTGGCCCGAGATGAGGACGACGATGCGGCACATCAGAGCAGGATGACCCCTTCGCCTGTGCGGCGCACCATGCGGCCCATCACCCACGGGGCTTCGCCGGCAGCCTGCAAGCGGGCGATGACCGCGTCCGCTTTCGTGGCCTCGACCATCAGCACCATGCCGACGCCGTTGTTGAAGGTGCGGTACATTTCGCGCAGCTCGATGTTGCCCCCCGCGCGGATCCACTGGAATACCGGGGCCGGAGTCCAGGAAGTGGTGTCGATCTCGGCGGCGAGGTCCTCGCCGTACACGCGCGGCAGGTTCTCGGTCAGGCCGCCGCCGGTGATATGGCACAGGCCGTGCACGCCCGACTCGGCATCGCGCAGCAGCGGCAGCAGGCTCTTGACGTAGATGCGGGTGGGGGCGAGCAGGGCGTCGGCCAGAGTGGTCTCGCCGCAAGGTTGGTTCAGATCAGCGCCGGTGACGGCCAGCACCTTGCGGATCAGCGAGTAGCCGTTGGAGTGCGGGCCGGAAGAGGGCAGGCCGATCAGCACATCGCCCTCCGCGACCCGGCTGCCGTCCAGCATCTGGTCCTTCTCGACGATGCCGACCGCAAAGCCCGCGCGGTCGTACTCGCCCTCCCCCTACATGCCGGGCATCTCGGCGGTCTCGCCGCCCACCAGGGCGCAGCCGGCAAGTCGGCAGCCCTCGGCAAGGCCGGTGACCACCCGCGCGGCCACGTCCACCGAAAGTTTGCCTGGGGCGTAGTAGTCGAGGAAGAATAACGGCTCTGCGCCTTGGACCAGGATGTCGTTGACGCACATGGCGACGAGGTCGATGCCGATGTGATCGTGGCGGTCCAGGTCAATGGCCAGCCGCAGCTTGGTGCCGACCCCGTCGGTGCCTGAGACCAGCACCGGATGCTTGTAGCCCTGCGGCAGCTCGAACAGGGCGCCGAATCCCCCCAGTCCGCCGAGGACTTCGGGGCGGCGGGTGCGGGCCACGGCAGGCTTGATGCGCTCGACCAGGGCATGGCCTGCGTCGATGTCCACGCCGGCGTCACGGTAGGAGAGGGAGGTGGGCTGGCTCATGAGGGTTCAGCGGCGACAACAAAAAGGGGTGTGCTATTGTACATGCCATCCTTGATTAATGCTTAAGGCATGCTCAGGCACACCCCCAACCTGTTAACCCTCGCGCGCATACTGCTGATCCCCTGGATCGCGTGGGCCCTGTTTGAGGCGCGTTATGCCGAGGCGGCTGCGCTGTTTGCGGTGGCGGTGGTGAGCGACGGGGTGGACGGCTTCCTCGCCCGTCGCTTCGGTTGGCAGACCCGCCTTGGGGCCATTCTCGATCCTCTCGCCGACAAGGCGATGATCCTCGCGGCGATGGTCGCGCTGGTGGCTGGCGGCCTCTTGCCCCTGTGGCTGCTGGTCCTGCTGCTGGTGCGGGATCTCGGCATCGTCGCCGGGGCGACCCACTACAACTTCTTTGTCCACGAGGGCTTCGTCCCGCGCCCGCTGCTGATTGGCAAGCTGCATGTCTTTCTGGTGGCGATGCTGATCCTGGTGGTCATTGCCTCCGCCTGGCAGGGGTGGGGGCTCGATGGGTTGCGTGACGTGCTCATGGTCTTTGTCGCCCTGACCACCGTCCTCAGCGCCTACGGCTATTACCGCCAATGGCGCGCGTTGCCGCGCAAGGACTCTAACGCATGAGCGATTGGCCTAGAACAGGCTGGGCGTATTTTGGATGGCCGCACTGGGTGGTGGCTTCTCTTGGGCTCGGGTTGGCTGTTTGGCTGCTCGTCGCCCTGCGTCCCATCCTCACGCCCTTTCTTATGGCGGCGCTTTTGGCCTATCTCGGCGACCCGCTGGCTGATCGCTTGGAGCGGTGCATGCCGCGCACTGCCGCGGTAGCGCTGGTGTTCCTAGGCCTGACCCTGTTGCTGGGCCTGCTGGTCTTGATCGTCGTGCCGCAGGTGGCCCAGCAGGTGATGCAGGTGTCCCACAAGTGGCCGCAGGCAGTGGAATGGGTGCAGCACAACCTGCTGCCACGCTTGAGCGCCTGGACCGGTATGACGTTGAGCCTGGATACCCTCAAGACGGCGATCGAAGCCCATTGGGCGCAGGCTGGGGCGCTGACCGCTGATGTGGTGGGCTGGTTGTTTGGCTCCGGCATGAGCGCCGTGGCTTGGCTGGCGAATCTGGTGGTGATCCCGGTGGTGACCTTCTACCTTTTGCGCGACTGGGATGCCCTCATCGCCTGGGTACGTGACCTCCTTCCGCGCAGCATGGAACCGACCGTCAGCCGTCTGGCGCGCGAAGCGGACGTGGTGCTCGGCTCCTTCCTGCGCGGCCAGCTCAGCGTGATGCTAGCACTCGGCACCGTATACACCTTCGGCCTGTGGCTTGCGGGTCTGGAGCAGGCCTTGCTGTTCGGCATGCTGGCCGGGCTTTGGAGCTTCGTGCCCTATCTTGGCGTGATCGTGGGTGGCCTCGGCGCCGGGCTTGCGATGCTGATCCAGACCCAGGAACTGATCAGCTTGCTACCGGTGCTGGCGGTGTTCACCGTGGGCCAGTTGTTGGAGGGCTTCGTGCTCACGCCGTGGCTGGTGGGCGACCGTGTCGGCCTGCATCCGGTCACCGTGATCTTCGCCATCATGGCAGGCGGGCAGCTGTTCGGCTTCACCGGCGTGCTGCTGGCCCTGCCGGCGGCCGCCGTGCTGGCGGTGCTGATCCGCCATGTCCATGAGCGCTACAAGGCGAGCCGTTTGTGCGGGCCGCAGGAATGGCCATCCGAGGGCAAAACCCGCTGATCATGTTCTTCGCCCAGCAACAGGTCCTCGATTTCGGCCTTGCGCCTTCGCGTACCCTGGAGCAGTTCCTGCCCGGGGCTAACGGTGTGGCCGCCGGGCTCGTGGCCCAGCAGGCCGAGGGGCGGGGCGAGCCGCAGCTCTACCTCTGGGGGGGGAAGGGCAGCGGCAAGACGCATCTGCTC
>JARJMX020000125.1 GCA_029335925.2 Gammaproteobacteria bacterium | reverse complement strand
CCCATGGGCGCACCGCTGGAGGACAGGGGTGTGACCGAAGGGGTTTGATTGAGGGGGGGATATGGCGAGTTTGGTTCAGAAGTATTTTGAGATGGCCCGCAAGGGTCGTTGGCCAAAAGGTTTTCAACATTGGAGTCTTGCTGACGAGGATGACTGGACCGTCGCCCACGAGGCGGCCGCCTATGGTCGCTTACCCGAAGGGTTTAATCAATGGAGTTTGTCTGACAAGGACGGACGGACAGTTGCACACATCGCGGCTTTTTGGGGCCATCTTCCAGCGCATTTTACCCGCTGGGACTTGGCCGACCATCGGGGCTGGACCGTCGCCCATGAGGCGGCGCGTTCTGAATGCCTGCCCGAGGATTTCGAGCATTGGGATTGGGCCGATGAAGAAGGAGTCACCGTAGCCCATGTGGCTGCGGCCCATGGCCATTTGCCTCAAGGGTTCAACCAATGGGATTTAGCCGACAAGGAAGGGCGAACGGTGGCTCAGGTGGTCCATGAGGTTGCCCGCCTAGGGTTGGGTGACTTGCCCAAGGGTTTTGATCAATGGTAAAAGCAGCAAGCGGGTCATGATCAGCAGGATGCCCCGTCCTCATCCGCGAAAGAGCGCACGAAGGGGGCGAATGATCGACCTAGGGGCATCACCAGTAAGGAAGGCTGGGAACCAGACTCTGGTCTTGACAATGATGTGCAATAGTGTATAATTATACTTATGGAAAGCACTATGAGCACAGGCAAGGCGGCGAAGCTGCTGGGCGTATCAGTGAAGACCCTTCAGCGATGGGATCGCGAGGGGCGGTTGATTCCGGTGGCGAGGACGGACAGCAATCGCCGCCTCTACACTGAGGCGCAGTTGCGAGAGTTCATCGGCCTGCGGAAAGCAGCATCCGAACCCACCCGCATCGTGGCGTACTGCCGCGTATCCAGCGCGGCGCAAAAGCCAGACCTTGTCAACCAGCGCAAAGTGCTGGAAGAGTTTGTGGTGGCGAGGGGCTTGGCGAACGTCGAGTTCATCGAAGAAGTGGGCGGGGGCTTGAACTTCAAGCGCAAGCGGTTTCTGGAACTGATGGATGACATCGGGATGCGAAAGATCAAAATGCTGATCTTGGCGCACCGTGATCGTCTCACACGCTTCGGATTTGAGTGGTTAGAGCACTACGCAAAATCCCACGGGTGCGAGGTGCTGGTACTCAACCAGGAACGCCTGTCGCCCGAACAGGAAATGGCGCAAGACCTGATGACCATTGTGCATTGCTTCTCGTCGCGGCTGCACGGATTGAGGAGCTATCGAAAAAAGCTGCATGAAGTGTTGAGAAGGGATGTCGGACATGCGTTACCGGATTGAATCGGATTACCCACTTGAGAGCGACTGGTTGCCAGCGACTGCTTTTGGTCAATACTACGACGACATATCAATAGCCGTTGCGGTTGCCATTGAAGGGGTGGAGGACCCAAGTGAGCAGGAAGTGCGCGTCATTTGTGTAGAGACCGGTAAAGTCATTTGGCGCTCGACCGAAGAGCAATACGAGTAACATGCCATGCAGCTGGCCCATAAGATCGCCCTTTGCCCAACACCCGATCAGGCGGACTACTTCAAGCGCGCCTGCGGCACGGCTAGGCGGGTCTGGAACTGGGCGCTGGCCGAGTGGAACAGGCAATACGCGGCGGGGCGCAAGCCGAACGCGATGGCACTCAAAAAGCAGTTCAACGCCATCAAGTATGTTGACCCGCAGTGGCTTGATGAGAACGGTCAGCCGTGGTTGCGCGGCATTCACCGTGACGCACACGCGCAGCCATTCGCTCATCTTGCCAAAGCATGGAGCCGGTTCTTTGCCGACCTCAAGGACGGCAAGCAAGCGCATGCCCCGCAGTTCAAGAAAAAGGGCCGATGCCGCGACAGCTTCTATGTGGCGAACGACAAGTTCAGACTAAGCGGCAAGAGGATTCATCTCCCCAAGATCGGTGCTGTTGCTCTTACCGAGCCGTTGCGTTTTGAGGGGAAAATACTTGGCGCGACGGTTTCGCGCACCGCAGATCGTTGGTTTGTATCCGTTCAGGTCGAAGTGCCGGATGCGCAGTTCTATCGGGCAAGGACGGCGCACGGCATCACCGGCATCGACTTGGGTGTCAAGGCTGCCGCGACGCTCTCAAGCGGCGAAGCCATCCATGCCCCCAAGCCGCTCAAGAGGGCGCTGCGCCGCCTCAAGATTCGCGGCAGGCGCTTAAGCCGCAAGCTCGAAGCAGCCAAGGTGACCGCTGGCTTTCAGCGCAAAGCTCCACTGCCCAAAGGAGTGCAGCTACCGGTCTCAAACAATCGTCGGAAGTCCTCTGTGATATTGGCAAGACTGCATGCCCGCATGGCCAATATCCGAGAGGACTTCATCCACAAGCTCACGACGCGCCTTTGCCGCGAAAACCAAGCGGTGGTGATCGAGGATTTGCACGTCAAGGGAATGTTGGCGAATGAAAAACTCGCCCGTGCCATCAGCGACGTGGGTTTTGGCATGTTCCGCTCGCAAATCGAGTACAAGGCTAAACGCTACGGAACCCGGTTGGTCGTCGCCGACCGCTGGTATCCGAGCAGCCGCCTATGTTCGGTTTGTGGATGGAAAAACGAGTCGCTGGCTTTGAGTGATCGGGAATGGGTCTGCCCGCAATGCGGTACGCACCATGACCGCGACCTCAATGCCGCGCTCAACCTAAAACGGCTGGCCACCGCAACGGCCCTACCCGTGGCGAGTCCGTCCGGTAACGGCGGCGCTTCCTCTGGAGTGGTTCCAGAGGCAGCCGGGAAAGTCACGCCTGTCAGATACGAATGCGATCAGCATTCGGGGCAGGAAGAGAATTGTGCACATACTTGCGCACTTTCTTGATAGCAGAGGCCGACCTAGGGCAGCTTGTTGATGATAGCATTAAGACTTAAGGATTTCAAGGCAAAACGAACTTGGCGAGAACTTCTCCGTAAAGGAGCGCCTCTGAATCAGGGCGGCCATGGGAGGGTGAACCCGCTTCGTTGGCCGCCTGCTTTATTAAGCTTAATCTTTTAAGCCCGTCACCTTCAAATACGCATCTAGCTCTGCGATACGCTCCTTCTCGATCTCCGCTACAAATCGCTCCATGAAGTCGAAGTCGATTTTTTTGTCCTTTGATACGGGAAGTTTTAATAACTGACTCCGAAGGACACTTGTCTCAAAACTTGAACTTCCCCACGAAAACCCGCTGAAAGCCCTCAGCATTGTTGAAACAAAAAACTGAGCGGTTCTTCTGGTGAGTTTTCCATTTTTGAGCTTTAGCACCTTGATTCTATTCCCTGTAAAGTAGGGAAGCTCTTGATAAAAAATGGTTGCCGTATCTTGCCCAAAAGAGATGGTGTTCCCTTCGTTAAGGAACCTTGGGTCTTCATCAATGAACCCCTTCTGGCCGTTGTTCATGCTCGTGCGGACCACGTAAGGGTGCCCACCGCTTTCTAGTATACGGACTTTATTGGCATCAAACTTTCTTTTTGATGACCGAATTTCAAATAAGTCCCCGAGCTTAAACTCCCCCCACTCAACCCCTTCGAGCGTGGCGTTTATCCTAGTGGCGTTTATCCTAGAATCGACTTTCAAAGCGTTACCTTGACCTTGTCGTTGTCGCTTCAGAAGCTGAGAAACCTCCCAAGCCAAATAGTTACTCACCGTGCGCTTAATATCCTCCAGCGTCGGCGTGGTATCCACGGGAGCGGATTGATTCCAGTCC
>JARJMX020000113.1 GCA_029335925.2 Gammaproteobacteria bacterium | reverse complement strand
ATCGAGTTCCTCGACGTGCATTTTGCCCGCCTCGACCTTGGTGGTGCGGGCATTGCAGATCCACTTGATGTCGTGCATGCGCAGCTCGGACTCGAGCATGCCCTTGGAGTCGCCCACGCCGCCCAAGCCCAGGTGGCCGATATACGGCTCGGCGGTGACGAAGGTGATGGGCACCTTGTTGCGCAGCTTCTTCTTGCGCAGGGCCGCATCGAGAATGAACACGTACTCGTAGGCGGGACCGTAACAACTCGCACCCTGAAAAGCACCGATGATGACCGGGCCGGGGTTTTCGCACAGCTTCTGGAAGTCCTGATAGGCCAGCTCGGCATGGTCCACCGTGCACACGGAGTGAGTGTATCCACCGTGCGGGCCGGCACCCTCGATGGCGGCGAAGTTCAGCTTCGGGCCGGTGGCGATGATCAGGTAGTCGTACTTGACCGTGGTGCCGTTGTCGAGGTGCAGGGTATTCTGATCGGCGTCGATCTTGTTCACCGTGCTCGCGATGAAGTCAATACCCTTGCGCTTGAGGTAAGGCTCGATCGGGAAGGTGATCTCATCACGGGTGCGCCAGCCCACGGCGACCCAAGGGTTGGAGGGCACGAACTGGAAGTAGTCCACCGCATTAATGACGGTGATCTGGTGTTCCTTGCCCAATAGTTCGCGTGCCTCATAGGCTGCCGGCATGCCGCCGATACCCGCGCCAAGGATGACAATGTGCGCCATGGATCAAAGCCTCCTGATGGTGTGCCCTTAGTCGCGCCAGGACTGAAATGCTCGTCTTTTGCCCCTGCTTATGCAAGGTGCAGGGATCCTAGCATGGCGATGATCAGGAGGCTCATTCTGTCATCTTATGTCTTTATAAGCCTATCTATAGGTCATAAATATCCTACTTTTAAACTCGGGAACTGGATGGACATAACCCTGTTCAGGCAGGAATGCGCCCCTTGAGCATCTGCTCGTACAGCGGCTTGATCGCATACAGGTCCAGCGCCCACCAGGCCCATCTCGGGACGGTCTGGTCGACCAGCGGAAAGGTCTGGATCAGCTTGAGGTCATAACCGAACTCGACCAGCGCAGCCTTGCCCACTTCGGTGATCAGCGGGCAGGAGGTGTAGCCGTCATACTTGCGATCCATCGGCTTGTCTTCAATCAGGCTGACTAGGTTCTCGGCCGCGATCGGGGCCTGGAACTTGACGCTCGCGGCGGTCTTGCCGATCGGCGTGCCGTTCACATCGCCCACGCCGAATACGTTCGGGAAGCGCAAGTGTTGCAGGGTATGTTTGTCCACCTCCAGCCAGCCGCCGGCGGCGAAGGGTCCCTCCTTCCAGGCTAGCGCGCTGTGCTTGACCACGTCTGGTGCGGTCATCGGTGGGACGATGTGCAGGAAGTCATAGTGCAGGGTCTTATCGCCCTCGGGGGTGGCGAACACGGCCTCCTTGCGTTCGGCATCGACGGCCTTCAGGCGGTGCTGGTAGTTCATGGTAAAGCCGCGCTCGCGGAACAGGCGATCCGCCAGGTCGTTGATCGGCTTGACGCTGAACAGCTTGTCGATGGAGGAGTTGAAGGTCAGGTTGAGGGCCTCGCGGCGCTTGGCGTTGCGTGCGTGCGACTCGGTCAGAAAGCCCATCTTCAGCGGTGCGCCCGCGCACTTGAGCGGGGTGTGGGGCAGGGTGAACAGGCCATCGCCGCCCTTTTGGATGAAGGACTGCATCTCGGTCCACATGGCCGCCGCCTGATCGGGGCCAGCGTACACGCTGACCAGGCCGTCGCGGCCGAGCATGTCGCGCGTGAGGCCCTCAATGGCGGCATAGTCCAGCTTCAGGCCGGTGGCGACGATCAGGTAGTCGTATTCCAAGGTCTCACCGCCCTGGGTCAAGACCTTGTTCGCTTCCGGCTCGAAGCCCGCGACGCTGTCCTTCACCCAGCGCACGCCCCGGGGGATGTAGTCGGCGTTCGGAGTGGCCGTGGTCCAGGCGGCGTCGTGCACCCCGGCGGCGACGAAAACCCAGCCGGGCTGGTACCAGTGAGTTTCGCGCGGCTCGACGATGGTGATTTGGGCTCCATCCAGCCATTTGTTGAGTTTGGCCGCGGCGGTGATCCCTCCCGCCCCGCCGCCGACGATGACGATGCGGGCACGGGTCTTCACCGCGGCCCGCACATCGCGCGGGTGGGCCATGGCCGTGGTACCGACGGCCGTGGTGGCGCCGAGCAGGCCGAGGGATTTAAGAAAGTCGCGACGCTCAATGTTCATCCGATGCCCCATGGTGGATTCAGTGGATTAATGGGCGAATAAATTACCAGCGAATACATAAGGGGCCAAACCGGCCAATCCTTCAAGGCGCTGGGTTAAGGACACGAGTGCTGATCAAGCAGGGCAAGGAAGTCGGCGCGCGGGATCGGAACAGCGCCGAGGCTTTCCAGGTGGGCGGTGGAGAACTGGCAGTCAATCAGGGCAGGGATAAAGCCGAGGATGCCCTGGCTGAGAGCGACCAGAGCGACCTTGGATGCATCGCTCACCCGGCTGAACATGGATTCGCCGAAGAACACCCGGCCCAGACGCACAC
>JARJMX020000098.1 GCA_029335925.2 Gammaproteobacteria bacterium | reverse complement strand
ATCGAGGTGGAGAACTTCGAATCGATCCACAACCATTCGGCGTATGCGCGGTTGAGCCGTTGAGCTTTCTGGACTGACAACGCCCGGACCCGGCCTTGAGCCGAGTTTGTCGTTTCCGAAGGGAGGAAACGAGCAAGGGATGGATCCCGCCTGTCCAGGCACCAAACAACGAACCCGGCTTGTGCCGGGTTCATCATGCCGCGACCGCGAAAGGAATCAGCGCAGCGCCTGCGTCAGACGCTCACCCAACACCGCAGTGAACTTCGGCAGATCCTTGTCGCCGACCACATCCACCATGTCGATGCGGGTGGTACCATCTTTCTGCGGCTTGAGCTGCAGGGTGAGGGCAACCGGATTCTCGCCGCTGCCCTGCTTAAGCTCCGTGCCACGCAGGATGACGCCCTCGTACAGGGTGCGCGGACGGGCATGGCGAACCTGCAGCACGCCATTGTCGGTATCCTTCTTCACCACGTCGAAGCCAAGCCGCTCGAGGCTGACCGTAGTACGGTTGAGGACCACCGGATAGGCCTGCTGTACGATGAGGTAACGCTGCTCTTTGCCGGCGTCAAACACCATACGCGCGCGCGGCTGCAAGGAAGCTGCGAGCTGCGCACGGGACTGGGCATCATCGCCGGAGAGATAAACCATGAGCCGCTTAAGCATCTCCGCCTCGAAGTCGGCGTTGGCCTGGCCCATCTGCCACTTGAAGGTGTCGGACGACGTACCCGGCACCAAGGGGGCATCCTCGACCCGCTCCATGCGCTGGCTGGTAAGGAAGACACGGGTCTCGGCATCGCTTTCGCCGCGCTCCATGCGCAAACGCACGCGGTCCATGTGGTCCGGCACGAAGAACAGGCGGGTGATGCCCTTGAGCAGGCCCTGCAGGCCGCCCACCTCCGGATTGCCGGCGCTACCCCCGGTCCAGTCGGATTCGAGAATGCCAAGCTTGGGATCCTGGCGGCTGACGCTGTAACCCTCTTCCTGAAGGAAGCTGACCAGGCGCGGCCACACCGCCTCCGGCGCAGCCTCGACCTTCAGCCAGCGCGCGTCGGGCGAGCCCTCCAGGCTGACGGTGGCCGACTTGAGCAAGAGACCACCCGCTGTACCGCCACTCTTCGCCGCCTCACCGGAGGCAGTGGCGGCACGCGGCACGCTGACGACCAGGGCAGGATCGGGCGCAGTGAAAGCAGGAGGCACCTCAAGATTAGGCAGGCTGCCCGTGCGGCGCGCCTCGCGGGCATCCTCCTTGCCCAACCCCGGGATGAATGAACACCCCGCCAGGAATACGAGGCCGGCAGCGGGCATGGCGATCCGCGCAAGCGCCTTCAATTGCATATCAACCTCTCTTAGGGAAATGCTGAAAAAATCCATCCATAGTTTTTTCAGCTTATCTCGTCGCATCGCATGTCCGCGACGGCCTCAGCGAATCAACGACTTACGTCGTTATTCGCGTTGGAGCGTCATGCCCCACATGGAAAACGCTGAACTGTTCAGCGTTTACTTAATTCAACACACCAGCGGCACGCATGGCCTGACGCAGCGGTTCATGGTGCGCCGCAGACAGCCAGGTCAGCGGTAGGCGAATCCCGTCCTCGATCAGCCCCATGGCATGCAGGGCGAACTTGACCGGAATAGGGTTAGACTCCAGGAACAGGGCCTTGTGCAGGCCACGCAGCGGCGTATCGAGCTCTGCGGCACGGGCGGCATCCTGAGCCAGCGCGGCCTCACACATCAGGTGCATGGCGCGCGGGGCGATATTGGCGGTGACCGAGATCACGCCCCTGCCACCCTGCAGGATGACTTCGCGCGCCAGGTCGTCGTCGCCACTGAAGACATCCACGCGCCCCGCTAGCCGTTCAATCAGTTCACGGGTACGCTCAAGCGAACCGGAGGCCTCCTTGATGCCGACGATGTTCGGCACATCGGCCAGCCGCTCTACCGTGGCCGGCAGCATGTCGCAGGCCGTGCGGCCCGGCACGTTGTAGAGAACCAGCGGGGCGGGCACCGCCTCGGCGATCGCCATGTAGTGGCGGTACAGGCCTTCCTGGGTTGGCTTATTGTAATAGGGGGTGACCAACAGGCAACCATCCGCGCCGACCTCTACCGCGGCCTTCGAAAGCTCAATGGCCTCGCGTGTGCTGTTGGCGCCGGTGCCGGCAATGACCGGCACCCTGCCCGCGGCGTACTCGACCGTGCGGCGCACAACCTCAATGTGCTCGGCGACATCCAACGTCGCGGACTCCCCGGTAGTGCCGACCGCAACGATGGCATCGGTGCCTTCCATCACGTGCCAGTCGACCAATCGGCGCAGAGCCCCGAAGTCCAGTGCCCCGTCCGCCCGCATCGGAGTCACCAGGGCCACCATACTCCCGTGAAACATCGCATCACCCACGTCAGGAAAATAGATTCATACTACCCGCCGCAAGGCGCGCCTTGCAAGGCGCAGGAACGCCTTATCCCAGGCGATGTTTCACGCGTCCGGATGGGCGTGTACACTCGATCGAAAAGCCGAAAAAGCCATCACCACAGATATGCAGACTCATCTGGCCGTCAATCTACTCGCCAAGGACGCCATCGGACTGGTCGAACGGATCACTCGCCCCATCGCCCAGCACAAATGCGTGCTCCTCGACTCTCGCATGTTCACTCTTAATGACCGCTTTGCCGCCACCATGCTGATCGGCGGCAGCTGGGACCGCCTTTCCCGCCTCGAAACCGCCCTGCGCCAGCTCGCCTCGCAGTATGAGATGGAGCTTACGATGACACGCACCGAGCCACCTTCCGCACAGGGCCCGCAGCTGCCCTACGTGGTGGACATCGTCGGTATCAACGACCCGGACATCACCCATCTCCTGGCCCAGTTCTTTGCCGCGCAAGGGATCAACATCCGCGACCTCTCGACCGTCCCCTACCAGGTATCGGGCCAGCGCACCGCCATGCTCTCCCTGCGCATGCAGGTCGACATCCCGGCCGATCGCCGCCTTGCCCTGTTCAAGGACGCTTTTTTTGACCTGTGTGACGAATACAACCTGGACGCCACCCTCGAGCCCGTACGCTAAAGCCCTCGCCAAGGAGGACCGCATGACCGAACGTACCCTGCCTCGCCTTGATGTCGAAAGCACGGCAGGCCCTCTGCATCTGCCTGATGATCTTCTTGGGCACTGGCTGGTGCTCTACTTCTATCCCAAGGACAACACCCCTGGCTGCACCACAGAGGGCCGGGACTTCGCCCGCCTGAACTCGGCATTTACCGCACTTGGGGCCCGCATCATCGGCGTCTCGCGGGATGGGCTTAAGAGCCACGCAGGCTTTCGTGCCAAGCACGGCCTGCCCTTCGATCTGATCAGCGACCAGAATGAGGCCTTGTGCCGGGCCTTCGATGTCATCAAGCCGAAAAAGCTGTATGGCAGAGAGCACTTGGGCATCGAACGGAGCACGTTCCTTATCGATCCGCAGGGCGTCGTGCGCCTGGAGTGGCGCGGCGTGAAGGTCGCCGGACACGCCGAGGCCGTGCTAGCCGCCCTCCAAGCCGCACGTTGACCGCCCACGGAAACCACGGATTATGATCCATCGCGAACGCCCCCGTCCCTGCCTGTTCGTCCTCGACACCAATGTCCTGATCCACGATCCCACCGCCCTGTTTCGCTTCCACGAGCATGACATCTACCTACCGATGGTCGTGCTGGAAGAGCTGGATGGCATCAAGAAGGGTAGCTCCGAGATCGCGCGCAATGTCCGTCAGGCCAGCCGCTTTCTCGCCGACCTGATGGCCGATGCCGATGTCGCCGAGATCGAGGCCGGACTGCCGATCACCACCCTGCCCTTTCAGGACGCCCATCTGCGCGGTTGCACCGGTCGACTGTACTTCCAAACCCGCACGCTCGACGCGCCGCTGCCGCAGATGCTCGCCGGCGCCAAGGCGGACAATGCCATCCTCGCCGTCACCCTCGCCCTCATGCAACAGATGCCCGAGCGCCAAGTGGTGCTGGTCTCCAAGGACATCAACCTGCGCATCAAGGCGACTGCGCTCGGGATCCGCGCGGAGGACTACGAAAACGACCAGGTCCTGGAGGATGCTGACCTGCTCTACACCGGCGTCGCCGCCCTGCCGGAGGATTTCTGGAGCACGCACAGCAAGGACTTGCACGCATGGCAAGAGGAAGGCCGCAGCTTTTACCGCATCCATGGCCCACTGACCAGCACCTGGCAGGTGAACCAGTTTCTTTATCTGGATGGCCATGCACCGTTCGAGGGAATCGTGCGCGGCTTCGATCCCGATGGTGCCGCCGTCGTCGAGACCGTCATCAACTACACCCTGCCAAAGAACACGGTATGGGGCATCAACGCGCGCAACCGCGAGCAGAGCTTTGCCCTCAACCTCTTGATGAACCCGGAGATCGACTTCGTCACTCTGCTCGGGCAGGCGGGCACGGGCAAGACTCTGCTTACCCTAGCCGCCGCGCTGGCGCAGACCCTGGAGAAGAATCTGTTCTCCGAGATCATCATGACTCGGGTGACGGTCCCGGTCGGCGAGGACATTGGCTTTCTGCCCGGTACCGAGGAGGAAAAAATGACCCCGTGGATGGGAGCCCTGATGGACAACCTCGAGGTCCTCACCCGCACCGAGGGGGGCGGCAGCTGGGAGCGTCAGGCCACCCAAGACCTGGTGCGCGCGCGGATCAAGATCCGCTCGCTCAACTTTATGCGCGGGCGTACCTTCCAGAACAAGTTCCTCATCATCGACGAGGCGCAGAACCTGACCTCGAAGCAGATGAAAACCCTCATCACCCGCGCCGGCCCCGGCACCAAGGTCGTCTGCCTGGGCAATATCGCCCAGATCGATACCCCCTACCTGACCGAGACCACTTCCGGCCTCACCTACGTCGTCGACCGCTTCAAGGGCTGGCCACACGGCGGCCACATCACTCTCCTGCGCAGCGAACGCTCGCGTCTGGCGGAATTCGCCTCGGAAAGGCTCTGACAGGATGTTGAAAAAGGGTATCGTGTCCTTTTCAACTCACTTGGTCCTCCTCTTTGGCCCTTCCGACATCCATGCCGGAAGCCCCTACGGGGTTCGGCCTTCGAGAACGTCGCGGCACATGTCACCATGGTTGTTTGGAACAACCGTGGGACGCAAAGCGTCCAGAAAGACATTGAAGATCAATCGGTTATCGTGATTAATCTTCGGGCAAGCCATCCATGGCTCGCCTTAGCCGTACAGGCCACCCCAAGCCTCCTCAGGCTGTGGAACAACGTGGACCTGCCCCGAACGAGAGGAAGAAACCGATACCCGCGTCGCTTGCTGCGGGAATGGTCTTTATTCAAGGCGCATCAGGACTGCTTGTGACACGCCCTGCCGCCCCTTGATTGTCCTCATGCCAGCCTCAGAGCTGCTCGACGGCAAGCCCCAGCGCCTCGACCTCGGCGCGTGCCCCACTGTGGGTCAGCACACCGATGCTAACCTGCGCGGGAGTAAGATAGCGCTCGGCAACACGGCGCAAGTCATCCAGGGTGACGTCCAACAGGCGACTGCGGTAGGCCATGCGGCGCTCCGGGGTCAAGCCATGCAAGGCATTGTGGAAGGCCTTCTTCGCCTCGCCTGCGGGCGATCCCGGCTTGTCGATGCTGGAGATGACCGACAGCAGGGCCTCCTCCAGCGCCTGGGCGGTGTGGCCTTCGCCGTGCAACCAATCGATGGCACGATCAAAATCGGCCAGCGTGTCGGACAGACGGGGATCACGGTAGGAATAGAAGCGAAAGCTCGCGGATTCCGGATCGTAGCTCGCCCCGCCGCCGTAGGCGCCGCCCTGCTCGCGGATGGCACGGTGCAGGAAGCCGTTGCGCAGATAGGCCCCAAGGAGGGCCAGCGGGCCGGCATCGGCGTGGTCGATCGGCACAGCCGCATAGGCCTTGGCGCAGAAATGGACCTGGGTATTGATCAGCCAAGCCTCGCGGGTGGCCGCGCGGGTCCCCGGCAGGGCGAGCACGGAGGTGCCCGCCAAACGCTCTCCCCAATAGCTCGCCTGCGCCTTCTCGAGCAACTCGAAACTGCGCCCTTCGGCCACCATCAGCCACTCGCGCGGCGCCTCGACCAATTTGCGGTGCAGTGCGGCTAGACGTTCGGCGAAGGCTTCCAGGCGCTCGGCCTTGTCCAATCCATCATCCAGCGCCTTGAGTGCTTTAAGCCCAGCCATACCGCTCCAGCGGTGCGCGAGGCGGGCAGAGGGCGACAGGCGCGAGGCGGCGATGGCCATCGCGTGGCTGTGACCGGCGGAGGTCACGCCCTGTTCGCGGGCGAAGCGGGTCTGGGCCACTAGCTCACGCAGACGCGGCAGTTCGTCGAAACGTGCGCTCTCCAGTATCTCGCTCATCAGCTCGTGCAAGGCTGCGCCGTTGCGCGCCAGCGCCTTGCCGGACAACACCACGTAGCCGCGGGTGCGCTGCTCGTCGTCGAGCTCAGCGCGCACCGAGGCATAGGCATGGATACCGCCGGTGACTGCCGCCAGCCGCTGCTGCATGGCGAGATAATCGTGTCCCCCCGCCCCCACCTCACTCAGCATACTGGTGACGTAGGGCAGCAGATCCAGCTCGTCATCATCCAGCTGCGGCAAAGGCATGACGACCTGGCTGTAGACCAGGCCGTTGGTGCTGGAGTCGAACCAAGTGGTGCGGCGGGGGGCGGTATCGACCCGCACGGGCCTAGGGATATCAAGCGTCCCAGGAATGTCCTCGCGGGTGACCTTGGGCAGGATATCTGGATCATCCTGCTGTGCCTGGCGCGCCAGCAAGGCCCGCGCCTGCTCGATCACCCGCTGCTTATCCTCCTCGCTCATCCTGGCCTTGAGTTCAGCCAGACGGGCTTTCTCGGCCTCGATCTTACGTGCGGCCAACCCGGCATCCGGCACCAAGGCGAGGCGCACCCGGTGGGGATTGTCGAGCAAAAGGCGGCGTGTCAGGCCCTTGATGTACGCCGGGTCCTTGATGCGCTCACGCAAGGTCGCCAGCACAGGTTCGATATCGAGCAGGGCGACCGGATCCCCCCCATGGATCGCCGCAGGGAGGGCGTGCAAAATTAACTGCAGGCCATAGGGATAAGAGTCCCCCGTGATCTCGCGTTGTGAGAGTTCAAGCTGGTGCAACACGGCCTCGACGGCTTCCTGCGGCACGCCCTCGGTCGCCACCTTTTCCAACACATCGAAGATCAGCCGCTCGATAGCCCCAGCATGTTCCGGATTGGATCCTTCCACCCCAGCGGCGAACAGCATCTCGCGAGGGGAATCCTCCAACCCACACAGCGGCGAGGGTGCGCTACCGAGCTTGGTGGTCTCCAGCGCCTGCATCAGCGGGGAAGCGCTGTTGTCGAGCAACACGCCGGACAAGAGCTGGGCCTCCAACACCCCCTCAAGGTCGGTGTTCTCGCCCAAAAGCCAGCCAACCACGACGTGGGTCTTATCCGCCGTTTCGCCCTCCACCGCGTAAGGCTCGCTCACCGCTTTCGGCTCGGCATAGCGCTGCTCGGGCGGAACAGCAGTATTCGGGTCGATGCGGGCAAAGTGCTTCAGCGCCTTGTCCTGGAACATCGCCTGCAGCTCGGCTGCGGGGATATCGCCATAGGTCAGGAAGACGGCATTGGAAGGATGGTAATGGCGCTTGTAAAACGCCACCAGCTGCTCATAGGTCAAATCAGGAATCGCTTCCGGATCACCACCGCTGTTGTGGTGATAAGTCACGGTCGGGTAAACATGTTTGGTGAGCGACTGCCACAGCACGCTGACGGGGTTGCTCATCGCCCCCTTCATTTCGTTGTAAACCACACCCTTGAAAACGAGCTCGCTCTCGGGATCATCCATCTTGACGAACTCGACCCGGTGACCTTCCTGGGCGAAATCCAGTTCATCCAGGCGGGCGAAAAACACCGCATCGAGGTATACATCCAGCAGATTCATGAAATCCTTGCGATTCTGGCTGGCAAAGGGATAGGCCGTCCAGTCGCTCGAGGTAAAGGCATTCATAAAGGTATTGAGCGAGCGGCGCGTCATCATGAAGAACGGATCGCGCACCGGGAAGCGCTTGCTGCCGCACAAGACGGTGTGCTCGAGAATATGCGCCACTCCGGTCGAATCCTGCGGTACCGTGCGCAGGCCGACCAAAAACACATTGTTATTGTCCCTGGCCGCCAGATGGAAATGGCGCGCGCCGGTGGCGATGTGCTCATACTCGTCGACGTGCAGCTGCAGCGCCTCGATCCACTGGCGGCGCTTAAAGGCGAAGGAGGGATGGGTATTCATAGATGCATGCATATCTTGATTTTCTTGGCCGTACGGGACGCGGCGGTTCGACAGGGAAAAGTGACTGGATGATACCATGCGTCTTTTCTTCTCCCGATCCAACCCCGCTGCGACAAGGGTTCCCGCACTATGCCCACCCCCACACTCCACGCCCGTTTGCAGGCCTTGCGTACCGGCCGCCTCGACGAGGCAAGCCAGCGCCAGCTGCTCGAAGATGCCCTCGCCGAGAAGGCGCACTCCATCGCCTGCGAGACCGCCGATCACCTGGCCTATGCCCTGCTCGACGCGGGGCGACCAGCCGAGGCGCGCGAGGTGGCGGAGCGGGCCCTGGCCGCCGGGCCGGACTTCGCCCTGCTGCACACCCTGGGCCTCGCCGAACATGCCATGGGTGACTCAGCCCAAGCCATTGGCCATCTCGAGCAGGCACTGAAGCAGCTTGGCGAACCACAGGAGGACGCGCTGCGCGCCATCCGCGCGGACATGCTCGAACACCTCGCCATCCTCTGCCGACAACAGGGCAAGGGTCTGCGCGCTTGGCAGGCGCTGGAACAGGCTGCCAGCCTGCTGGCATCCCTGGACGATCATGCCGGTTGGCTGCGTTGCGAAATCGCCCTCGCCCGACTGCTACGCGAGCTGGGTGACAACACCCAGTCGGCCGACAAGTGGCTGACGGTGATCGAAATCGCGCGTCGGGCGGGGCGTGCAGAGGACGAGGCCCGCGCCCTGTTAGAGCTGACCGAGATCGCCCGCGACGAGGGACATGCCGAGGCCGAGGAATCGCTGCGCCAAGAGGCCATCGAAGCACTCGTGCGGGCCAGGCTATGGCCGGAGCTCGCTCATACTCTCTTCCAGCTTGGACGCATACGCTCGCGACGCGACGCCGTCTGGCAGGCACTGTGGCTGATGCTAGCGCAGGAGGGCCCAATGGAAGGCCTGATGAATGCACAGGCCTGGCTATTCATGCGCGAGGACCAGAAAGCCAAGCCCGAGGCTGCCCAGGTCGCCGCCGCGGTTATTGCCGTTATCGAAAAACTGCCCTCCTCACGGCCCCGCCACGCCGAGCTTCATCGCATGGCCATCACAACCTTCCTCGGCTGCGCACGGCTACAAGGGATCCACGAAACTGAAGTCATAGAGTGGATGGAAAGGGAAAGGATGCGTTTGGAGGATGGGATCATCGCCGCAACCATGAAAATGATCGAGACCCACCATGAAACCGGAACCTGGCTTTTTGACCGCACGACCTTCCTTACCGCGAAATCCTCTTGATCATTGCTTCTACACTTCAATAGAATTGAGCATCGTTATCCTAACCTTTACCACCTAAGGATCCGTATCATGAATATTGATTCTATTGACCTTAGCCAGTTCAGTATCGAAGAGCTCGAAACCCTGATCAAGCGTGCCGAGGCCAGTATTCGCCAGGCCAAAGCCAAAAAAGCCAGCGAGCTGCGCCGCCAGGTCGAACTGACCGCCGAACAACTGGGCATTTCCGTCGCTGAACTTTTGGGTTTGGATAAGCCCTCTCGCAAACCTGCACGCACAACCACCTCGAAGGTCGCCCCGAAATATCGCAACCCCGATCGTCCCGAGCAGACCTGGACCGGTCGCGGCCAAAAACCCGTCTGGCTCCGCCAACGTCTGGAACAGGGGGCACGCCTGGAAGACTTCCTGATCTCCTGATCGCTGAATATTTCAAGGCCCCGCTGGGCCAGACGGTTTTATTTAACAGAACATTGAAAAAAGGCTTCCTGCCCTTTTTCAACTCGCCTAGTCCTCCTCTTTGGCCCTTCCGGCATCCATACCGGAAGCCCTACGGGGTTCGGCTTTCGAGAACGTCGCGCGGCACATATCACCATGGTTACCTGAACAACCATGGGGCGCGAAGCGTCCCCGAAGGGCTGGGCACAGG
>JARJMX020000065.1 GCA_029335925.2 Gammaproteobacteria bacterium | reverse complement strand
GTCCTGCTCGCCCTGTTGTTCTCCGGCTTCACTCTGTTTAGCGGCTTTTCCTGGCTGACCCTGTTCGAGTTGATCGGTGGCTGGCTGCTGGCAATCCCGGAACGCTGGTCGGCACGGTTATTAGCGAGGGCGGCTCCCATCGGCTTTGAAGCCCAGGCACCAAGCCCGAGTGTGCCTGCTGTGGTCGAACCTCGGCCAGTCTCTGCTCCCTCGGCGGATCCCTTGTCGTGGGAGGTGTCCCCTGCTGCTGCCAAAGGGGGGAGCAGTCCAAAGATCCAGCCTGTCAGGACCTCGCCGGTGGAGTCCTCCCTGGAACCGCGTCCCCAGCCACGCCGCGCTCGTCCGACATCCGCCCGTGGTGCCGCGGGCGGGACTCTGCCGGACGTCAGTCTGCTCGACCCACCGCGGCCGCGCATCGGCGGATACAGCGTCGAGACCCTGCAGGCCATGTCGCGCCTGATCGAGGAACGCTTGCAGGAATTCGGGGTGCAGGTGCGCGTGGTGGCCACTCAGCCCGGTCCTGTGATCACCCGTTTTGAGTTGGAGCCCGCTGCCGGGGTGAAGGTTAGCCAGATCAGCAACTTGTCCAAGGATCTCGCCCGAAGTCTAGCGATGATCAGCGTGCGGGTGGTGGAGGTCATTCCGGGCAAGTCGACCGTAGGTCTTGAGGTGCCGAACGCCCAGCGCGAGGTGATCGCGTTCTCGGAGATCAATAATTCTAAGGCCTATCAGGAGTCTACCTCGCCGTTGACGCTGGCGCTGGGCAAGGACATTGCCGGGCAGCCGGTAGTGGCGGATCTGGCCCGCATGCCGCACCTCTTGGTCGCGGGCACCACCGGCTCTGGTAAGTCGGTGGGCTTGAACTCCATGCTCATGTCGATGCTGTTCAAGGCCACGGCCGATGAGGTGCGTTTGATCCTGATCGATCCGAAGATGCTGGAGCTCTCCATTTATCAGGGTATTCCCCATCTTCTCGCCCCCGTGGTCACCGATATGAAAGAGGCGGCCAATGCCCTGCGCTGGGCAGTGGGCGAGATGGAGCGCCGTTACCGCCTGATGGCGGCGCTCGGAGTACGCAATATCGCCGGGTTCAACAAGAAGGTGCGCGAGGCGCGCGAGTCCGGCCAGCCGATCATGGATCCGTTCTACAACCATGCCGAGGCGCTCGATCCGGATCTTCCTCCGCCTGAACTTGAGCCCCTGCCGTACATCGTGATTGTGGTCGACGAATTCGCCGACATGATTATGGTGGTCGGCAAAAAGGTGGAGGAGCTGATCGCGCGCATCGCGCAGAAGGCGCGCGCGGCCGGTATCCTTTTGATCGTGGCCACTCAGCGCCCGTCGGTGGACGTGATTACTGGCCTCATCAAGGCCAATATCCCCACCCGGATCGCCTTTCAGGTTTCGAGCAAGATCGATTCGCGCACCATCCTCGATCAAATGGGCGCCGAGACCCTTTTGGGCCACGGCGACATGCTCTTTCTTCCGCCAGGCACCGGCCTGCCCATGCGCGTGCATGGGGCCTTTGTCTCCGATCAGGAGGTGCACGCCGTGGTCGAGGCGCTCAAGGCGACGGGCGAGCCGCGCTACATCGAGGGAGTGCTGGAGGAACAGTCCGTCACCCTGCCGGGCGAAAAGCCCGCACCTGGCGGGGAGGGCGAGGGGGGCGAGAGCGATCCGCTTTACGATCAGGCGGTGGCCATCGTGCTCGAATCGCGCAAGGCCTCCATCTCCTACGTGCAGCGCCGCCTCAAGATCGGCTACAACCGTTCGGCACGGCTGATGGAGGAGATGGAGCGGGCTGGCATCGTCGGCCCCCTCCAGGCCAATGGCCAGCGCGAGGTGTTGGTGCCGACGCGTGAGTGATGCGATTGAACCGTACCTCCTGACCCGGCGTCTAAGCTTCCGTATTTTTTACTGGAAATCCCCTATGCCTCGTTGGATCGTTTTGCTCATCGCCTCGCTTCCCCTTCTGGCCCAAGCGGGCGCTGGGCTCGATAGCCTCGAGGGCTTCCTCAAGGAGATGAAGACCCTGCAGGGCCAGTTCGTCCAGATCCAGTACAATGCCGATCGCCGGGAGACCCAGCGCGCCAGCGGCACCTTGGAGCTTGCACGCCCGGGCCGCTTCCGTTGGGTGTACAGCGAGCCTTATCACCAAGAGCTGGTGGCCGATGGCACCTCGTTGTGGATCTTTGATCAAGACCTCGATCAGGCGACCGAAAAGTCTCTGCGTCAGGCCCTCGGCCAGGCGCCCATCATGCTTTTGATGGAAAACCGTTCGCTGGATCAGGATTTCATCCTCACCGAGTTGGCCCCGGACAAGGGTATGGAGTGGGTGGAGCTCAAACCGCGCGGGGAGGGGGCAGACTTCCGCGAGGTCAAATTCGCGTTCAAGGACCGGATGCTCGCCCGCATGCAACTGACCGACGCCTTCGGGCAGATCACCCTGATCGAGTTCTCCGCCATGCGTCTGAACCCCAAGCTTGCGGAGGATCGCTTCCGCTTCACCCCGCCCCCTGGCGTAGACGTGGTGCGGGCCTTGAAGTAAGGCATGGCGGATCTATTCAGTCAGGACGCCCCGCCCTGGCGTCCTCTCGCCGACCGCATGCGGCCGCACACCTTGGATGAGGTGGTCGGTCAGTGCCATCTGCTCGATCCGGGGCGCCCCTTGCGCCGTGCTCTGGAAGCTGGTCATCTGCATTCCATGCTCTTCTGGGGGCCGCCTGGCACCGGCAAGACCACCCTGGCCCGCCTGATTGCCGACAGCGTCAACGCGCGCTTCCTCACCCTCTCCGCCGTATTGTCGGGGGTCAAGGAGGTGCGCGAGGCCGTGGACGAGGCCAAGCGGATCGCAGCCGAGGAGGGGCGCCCGACCCTGCTGTTCGTCGACGAGGTGCACCGTTTCAACAAGGCCCAGCAGGACGCCTTCCTGCCACACGTCGAGGCGGGTGTGATCGCACTGGTGGGGGCGACCACGGAGAACCCCTCCTTCGCCCTCAACAACGCCTTGCTCTCCCGCCTGCGTACCTACGTCCTCAAGCCGCTGGATGCCCAGGCCCTGGTCAGCCTGCTGCGCCGGGCGCTGGATGACCACGAGCGTGGTCTTGGCGAACGCGGTCTTTCGGCCTCTGATGCGGCCCTGCTCAGGCTGGCCCACGCTGCCGACGGCGATGCACGGCGCGCCCTCAACATGCTGGAGATGGCGGCTGACCTTGCCGAGCATGGCGTGATTGACGACGCGGTGCTGGAGCAGGTGGCCGAGCAGGCCCCGCGCCGTTTCGATCACGGTGGGGACTACTTCTATGACCAGATCTCGGTATTACACAAGTCGTTGCGCGGTTCCGATCCGGATGCCGCGCTCTACTGGCTTACGCGTATGCTGGACGGCGGTGCCGATCCCGAGTACATCGCCCGTCGCCTGGTGCGGGTGGCCTCCGAGGACATCGGCAATGCCGACCCCCGTGCCCTCGGCCTGATCCTGGATGCCTGGGATGCCTACCAGCGTCTGGGCCGTCCAGAGGGGGAGCTGGCCCTGGCCCAGGCCACCCTCTACCTGGCCCTCGCCCCCAAGAGCAACGCCGTTTACATGGCTTTCAAAGCGGCGATGAAGGATGCGCGCGAGCACGGTAGCCTGGAGGTGCCCATGCACCTGCGCAATGCCCCCACCAGGCTGATGAAACAGCTCGACTACAGCAAGGGCTACCGCTACGCGCATGATGAGCCGGAGGCCTTTGCCGCTGGTGAGGTCTACCTGCCTGACGCGCTGCAAGGAAGGCAGTATTATCAGCCGGTGGAGCGCGGCCTGGAGATCAAGCTGCGCGAAAAGCTCGACCGCCTGCGGCAGCTCAACGCCAAGGCCCGTCCCCAACAGAGAGATTCTTCATGAAGACAAGCTTCTTTCTTGTCGCACTCCTGCCCATGATCGTGTTGGCTGAGGCCGACAAGGCTCCCGAGCGCGAGGCGCTCAAGCTCGCTCCAAAGTACGAGGCGCATGTGCGCTATAAGATGCGCGGTTTCCTTTTCTCCCTACAGGGGATCAACGAGGCCCTGGCCAAGAGGATTTCGAAGCTGTGGCGCGCTATGCTCGTCAGCCGGGGCGTTCGACACCTGCCCAAGGGACGCGCGCCTAGGCAAGGCCTTGCCCGAGCGTTTTTGCGAGCTTAGTGGGGCCACCCATGCCGCCTTTGACCAACTGGCCGTGGATGCCGAGACCATGGGAGATGCGCGGGTTATCGCCGAGTATGTCTTGAGCATTATGAAAAACTGCATCCAGTGTCACGCCACCTATCGCTTCGGTAAGTTAGACATGTACTTTTGGGTCGCCCTTGGCACCGCTGGTGCCCTCGGCGCGATGGCGCGCTACGGACTGACGGTGTGGATCGCCCAGCAGTTCGGGCGGGGGTTCCCCTGGGGAACGCTGACGGTCAACGTGCTGGGCTCCGCACTGATGGGCTTTTTGGCCGTCTTTCTGCTCGACCGCCTGCACTGGCCGGTGGAATGGCGCACGGTCGTCCTCACAGGCTTTCTTGGTGCCTTCACCACCTTCTCTGCCTTCAGTGTGGATACCATTTACCTGATGGAAAAGGGGGAGTGGCTCAAGTCGGGCGCATACATCCTCGCTTCTGTAGCCCTCTGCCTGCTCGCCGCGCGCTTGGGCATGCTCGGCGCTGAGCGCCTCTGAGCTTCGTGTGAGCCTCGATCCCGGCGGACTGGTCGCACAGATCAAGGCCTGGGGCCAGGAACTCGGCTTCCAGCAGGTTGGCATCGCCTCCACCGATCTTTCCGCGTATGAGGCGGGCTTCGTGCGTTGGCTGGACGCCGGCATGCACGGTGAGATGGACTACATGGCGCGCCATGGCCTCAAACGCTTGCGCCCGGCGGAGCTTCGGCCGGGCACGCGGAGCATCATCAGCGTCCGCATGGACTACATGCCGCCCGCTCTTGCCGAGGCCCCACGCGTGCTGCGAGATCGCCGACTCGGCTATATTAGCCGCTATGCCCTAGGGCGCGACTACCACAAGGTTCTGCGCACCCGGCTTCAGCGCCTCGCTAAGCGCATCGAGGCGGTCATCGGACCCTTTGGCTACCGCGTATTCGTTGATAGCGCCCCGGTGTACGAGACCGGTCTTGCCGAGCAGGCGGGACTGGGTTGGAAAGGCAAGCACACGCTGGTTCTCAATCGCGGGGCTGGATCGTGGTTCTTCCTCGGCGAACTGTTCACCGACCTCGACCTGCCGCCCGACTCACCGTCCGTCCAAGGCCACTGCGGGCGCTGCACGGCCTGTATTGACGTCTGTCCGACACGCGCCATTGTTGCCGAGGGGGTGCTGGATGCCCGCCGCTGCATCTCCTACCTGACCATCGAACACCCTGGCGCCATTCCGATCGAGCTTCGACCTCTGTTGGGTAACCGCATCTACGGCTGCGATGACTGCCAGCTGACCTGCCCCTGGAACCGCTTTGCCCGGCCGACCACGGAGGCGGACTTTGTTCCGCGGCATGGGCTGGATGCACCCGACCTTTTGGCCCTGTGGGCCTGGACGGAAGAGGTCTTTTTGAGTCGTACCGAAGGCTCTCCCATACGCCGTATTGGGTTTGAGCGTTGGCGGCGCAATCTTGCCGTGGCCTTGGGTAATGCCCCTGCCGATCCCGCCATCCTCGCCGCCCTAAAGCAGGCCCTGCCGACGGCCTCACCGTTGGTGGCCGAGCACATCGTCTGGGCCATCGAGCGTCTGGAGTGTGGCTGAATCAAGCAGGGCATGCGGATCTTCGATTGCGGCGATACGCCTCTCACAAGGGAGCCGCGTGTCGCGGCCCAGGGAAGGAGGTTAACGCCGTGGATTGAGGGTCTCGTGGACCATAGCGAGCATGGCATTAAACAGACGAAAGTCCTCGGCAGTCAAGGCCGGGGCCTTAAGGGGGCGCTGGGCGAGCAGCAAGCCGACCGGCTTGCCGTCCATGCGCAGGGGGCTGATGAAGGTGTCGGCCTGGGCGAGTGGTTCACGCCCTTCCGCCGGTAGGCGTGGCAGGAAGGTCGTGCGATTGGCGGCATGTAGCCAGAGCGGTTGGTGCTTGTTGAGCAGCGCGCTGAATAGATCACCACTGCTCAATGGGACACTCAGGCTGCGCAAGGGGTCCTGGGCAGGTAGGCCGACCGCGAAGCGTGCCTCGAGTTGTGTATGCGAGGTATCGAGCATCAATAGCACCAGCCGCTGGAGGCCGAGTTCGGCTCGTAAATGTTTGAGCAACTGCTGCAGGATGGCGTTGCTACCAGTCAGGCCAGAGAGGGCCTTGCGCAGGGTGTCAAGGGGGGAGGGG
>JARJMX020000057.1 GCA_029335925.2 Gammaproteobacteria bacterium | reverse complement strand
GGGTATGCGAACCGATAGTGAGCGATCCTGAAGTATGGGGACGACCCAACCCGTCAAAGGTCACCGCAGCCAGCGTGGTGACGATGCTCACGCCCTCAGGCGCCCTGCCTCGCTTCTTGGCACTGCCATCCCAAGGCTGGCCCACAGCGGGATTGTTGAGGTAGCCATTTCCAGGACAGGTGTCGCCGCGACAGACGCGGAAGGTATCGGCGCTGAATTGCACCGTGATGTGCGCATTGCCGGCGATGGCCGTCTGCCGGGCATAGCGGAGGGCAGAGAGGGTTTCTTCGGCGTAACCGTATTCACGAAAACCGGCGTCGTTAAAGCGAGGAAGGGCAACGATGGCGAGCATGCCAAGCAAGAGCATGACCATCACCAGCTCGATGAGGGTAAAGCCCCGCAAAGACGCACAAGGCGGCCATTGGCCGCCTTGCTTGCACATCATGGTGCACATCACCCTTCAGAGGGCGAGCCCATTAACGGGCACAGAAGACTGTAGCGTTCACCGCCGCCGGTGCGTCCTTACCCTTAATGGTGCAGGTAACGGAATCAGTCGTCGCGCCGGAGCAATTTCCCGTACCGCCAACCTGGAACTGCTTGTTGTTCGCAGGCGCTCCACTGACCAAGGTAGTGCCCGGTACGAGCGGACCAAGAATCTGAGGGGTACAAACATTCTGCTGGTTGAGGGTGATGGCGCTTGCACTGCCAGCCTTCTTGGCCGCGAAGTTGATGGCGCTGGCTGAGGAAATGGAGCCCGCCACCGCCTCACTGGCGGCAGTGCTCGCCTCCTTGGACAGGTCAACGAACTTCGGAACCGCCACCGCGGCTAGGATGCCGAGGATGACGATGACGATGACCAGTTCGATCAGAGTGAAACCCGTTTGGGCACCTGGAGTTTGAGTTTTCATCTCTGAGAGCTCCTCAAAGTAGAGAGAAAATGCGAATAGATCAGCAGCCGGTATTGGTCACCGTGATGGTTGGCCGGCCGCCGGCGGCTGCAGCACTCGTATAAGACACGGTGCAGTTGGTGACATTCCTCCACTGGAAGGTGGTGGTGTTGGTGGTGCTGTTGTTCGTCACAGTCCAGTCGGTGGGCTTGTAGTCCACCACTTGGACTATACCGTTGTTAGTGCCGCCTTCCGGGTAGCCATAATCAAGGGTGACGTTGGTCACACCGTCCGAGTTGACGGCGAACACAACGTTGGCACTATTAGTATCGACAGTACCAGCGGCAAGGGCCTTGCCATAGACGATGGCTGCGGCCGCCTTCATCGAACCTTCCATGGCCGCCAGCTGGGCGATGCGTGCATCGCGCTGGAGGTTGAGGAATTTGGGCAAGGCGATGGCGGCAAGAATGCCAAGGATGACAATGACGATGATCAGTTCGATCAGGGTAAAGCCCCTCTGCTGACGCCGGAACATGGCTACCACCTCCTTTTTTGCTTGATTGATATTGCTATAGCGCATTTGCACATGCCTTGCAAGGAAAAAATGCGCAGGATTGTGCAGGGCGCCAAACTTCGCCTATTCCGCCCAGAGACTGCCTGACCAGAGCATGTTCTAACGTCGGCTGGCAATCTGAGTGAGTTCCCACATCGGCAGGAATACCCCCAAAGCCAGCACCAGGACCATGACCCCGACCACGACCGTCAGGACGGGCTCGATGATGGCCGACAGGTTGGCGATGTCGTACTCGACCTCACGGTCGTAGAAGTCCGCCACCTCGCGCATCATGTCATCCACTTGACCAGTTTCCTCGCCCACGGAGAGCATCTGCAACACGACGGGGGTAAAGAGTCCCGTCTGGATGGCGGTACGCAGCATGGTATCACCGCGCTCGATGCCCATGCGCATGCCGAGCACCTTTTCCGCCAGGTACATGTTGTCGCTGGCGCGCGCCACGCCGATCAGGGCCTGAGTAATGGGCACGCCGGAGCCGAGCGCCATGCTCAGGGCCCGGGTGAAGCGAGCAAGGGTGGCGCGCAGGAGAATGTCGCCAATCTTGGGGATGCGCAGTTTGGCGCGGTCCCACCACAGGCGGCCTTTTTCGGTGGCCGTCCAGCGCCGGAAGGCCAACACGGCCAATGCGATGCCACCGAGAATGATGTGCCAATACGCGGCCATGAACCCCGAGAAGGCTAGGATCATGCGGGTCGGCAGAGGGAGTTCCATCTGGAAGCCAGAAAACACTTTGGCAAACGCTGGAATGACCAGCACAGTGAGAATACCGATGGCGATGAGAATGGCGACGATGACAAAGCTGGGATAACGTATCGCTGACTTGATGCGGTCGAGGGTCACCTTGTCACGGTCGAGGTACTCGTACATGCGTAAAAAGGCCTCGTCGAGGCGGCCCGACATCTCACCCACACGAAGCATGCTGATGTAGAGGGTACCAAAGAGGTTGGGGTGACGGGCGAAACTGCCGGCTACGTCGCGCCCACCCTCGAGGTCGCGCACGATCTCGCGCAGCACCTCAGCAAAACGCGGATTGGCCGTGGAATCCGCCAACCGGGCGAGGCTCTGGATCATCGGCACACCAGCCTTGGTCAGGCTGTACATCTGCCGCGAGAAGAGGATCAACTCCGCAAGACCCGGCTGACCAATGCCAAGCCGGCGCTTAAGGTCATCCAGCGGCTTGCCGCGCGCCTTCTTCTCCTGCACCTCCAGTAGGATCAGGCCCTGGCTGCCCAGTAGGCTGGCGGCGGCATCCTTTGAGACGGCCTCAACCTCGCCTTGCTGGAGCTGGCCGCGCGTATCGCGGGCCTTGTAGATAAAGGTCGGCATGGCAGATCACTCTTTCCTGACCTTGCTTATCATGCCTCCTCCACCTCGCCCACCACGCGCATGACCTCCTCAAGGGTGGTCAGGCCCTGCGC
>JARJMX020000026.1 GCA_029335925.2 Gammaproteobacteria bacterium | reverse complement strand
ACCGGTGTCGCGAGCGGCAGCCGCTTCACCTACAGTGAGGTGGGTTACTTCCGTTTCGAGCCCGAGGCCGTTTATGACGATGGCTTCACGGGCATCGATATAGCTGCTGGCGATTGCAGCGACGGCTTTTCCAACACTCTGGATGACAACGGCAAATATAGCTGCAAATTCGGCAATAGCGAGTATACCGAATGGTTTGGACGCTTTGTTCCGGATCATTTTGTCCTAAATAGCTCCAGCTTAACCTCCGCCTGCGATTTGGGTTTCAGCTATATGGATCAGCCCTTCTCTTTGGCCTACCAAATCGAGGCTCAAAACGCCGGAAATACCAAAACTAAAAATTACCAGGGTGATTTTGCCAAGGCGACGGTCGATCTGGTAGCGGAAAACAATGATGACGGCGTGAATCGGGCTTCTCGCCTGCTGATCCCGAAACCGGAATGGTCGCACGGCGTACTCGATTTTAACGCTCCGGCGATCCGCTTCGTTCGCGCAACCACACCGGATGGGCCCTTTGACGCGCTGAAGCTGGGGGTGAAACTCAAGGACAATGATGGTGATATAACCACGCTGCAATCCTTGGACATGAATGCGACAACGAGCGGGGATTGCGTGACGGCAGGAGATTGCGACGCTAAAGTCCTTATTGGTGGTTTGGAGACCAAGGTTCGCTTTGGGCGCATGACGGTCGGGCGCGTTCATCAGTTCATGGAAAATCAGTCGCTGACCCTGCCGCTGACCACTGAGTATTACGATGGCGTAACCTTCAGCAAAAACTCCATGGATAGTTGTACAACGCTTGATGATGCCTCGAAGGTGCGTATGGATAACAATCAGCAAGTCAATCAGCTGGATGGCTCCATCAACATTGGGTCGGGCTCGACCAGCGTGAGCGGCTTTGGTGCCTTTTCTGCAGGGGAGTTGAGATTGAGCTTGAGTGCGCCGGGATTAGGAAACAGTGGCTTTACCGACCTCACCCCGCAGTTGGACTCCATGCCTTGGTTGCGCTATGACTGGGACGGCAATGGCGCCCATGATAATGACCCCAATGGCCGGGCTTCCTGGGGCATGTATCGTGGCAACAAGAATGTGATCTACATGCGCGAGCGCTGGAACTGATCGTAGGGTGCCGCCGCGATATGTCGTGAGTCATTTTGGCCGCCCACCGGCGGGGGAAGGGAAGAAGGGGGCTGGGGTTTTGTAAAAGCCCTCAGGCCCCGTTGATGAGTGCTGCAAAAGCCTTTTGATCCAGTACCGGAATGCCAAGGGCTTGGGCCTTGGCAAGCTTGCTGCCCGCCGCCTCCCCGGCAATCAAGGCGGTAGTCTTTTTTGACACGCTGTCTGTCACCTTGGCGCCAAGGGCCTCGAGGCGAGCTTTGGCTTCTTCGCGGCTCATACCCTCCAGCGTGCCGGTGATGACATAGGTTTGGCCCGCCAGAGGCTGGTGGGTTGCCGAGGCTTTGGGGGGATCCCAGTGGATGCCTGCGGCGAGCAGGCCCGCGATGACTTCGCGGTTGTGCGGCTCGGCAAAGAAGTCCTTGATGTGAGTGGCGACGATGGGGCCGACATCGGCGACCTCCAGCAGCTGTTCCATGCTTGCCTCCATCAAAGGCTCTAGGGCACCGAAGTGGTGAGCAAGGGCCTGGGCGGTAGCCTCGCCTACCTCGCGAATGCCAAGGGCATAAAGGAAGCGCGCCAGCGTGGTGTGCTTGGATTGCTCGATGGCCTTCAGCAGGTTTTGCGCGGATTTCTCTCCCATCCGCTCCAGCGCGGCGATGTCCGTGAGCTTGAGGCGATAGAGGTCATCCAGGCGTTTGACTAGCCCGGTCTTGTCCAGTTGGGCGATGAGCTTCTCGCCCAGCCCATTGATGTCCATCGCCCGGCGTGAGGCAAAGTGGCGGATGGCCTCGCGCCGCTGCGCGGGGCAGTACAGCCCGCCGGTGCAGCGGGCCACCGCCTCCCCTTCGATCTGCTCGACATGGGAGCCGCACACGGGACAGGTGGTGGGAACGGTGATCTTACGCGCGTGCGGAGGGCGGCGCTCAGGCACGCTGCCCACGATCTCAGGGATGACATCGCCCGCGCGGCGCACGATCACGGTGTCGCCAAGGCGTACGTCCTTCTGCCGGATCATGTCCATGTTATGCAGGGTGGCATGGCTGACCGTGACCCCGCCGACGCGGACGGGCTTGAGCCGGGCAACGGGGGTGAGCGCGCCGGTGCGCCCGACCTGCCACTCAACATCCAGCAGCTCGGTCAGTTCCTCCTCGGGTGGGAATTTGAACGCCACCGCCCAGCGTGGGGCACGGGCGACGAAGCCAAGCTTGCGCTGGTCCGCCAGCCGGTTAACCTTGAATACGGCGCCGTCGATGTCGTAATCGAGCGCATCGCGCTTCGCCAGAATTCGTGCGGCATAGTCCTTGGTCCCGGCAAGGCCGTGAACGACTTGATTGAGCGGGTTGACCGGCAATCCCCATTCGCGCAGGCGTTCGAGCATGGTGCTGTGGCGCTCGGGAAGGGTGAACCCTGCCACCTCGCCCCAGCCGTAGGCGAAGAAGCTCAAAGGACGGGTGGCGGTGATGCGCGGGTCCAGCTGGCGCAGGCTACCGGCGGCGGCATTGCGGGGGTTGGCAAAGGTCTTCTCGCCGGCTTGTTCCAGACGGGCATTAAGGGCGGCAAAGCCTTGACGCGGCATATAGACCTCGCCGCGCACCTCCAGGACCTTCGGCCAGCCCTCGCCCATCAGGCGCAGGGGGATGGCATGCACGGTGCGCACGTTCGCCGTCACGTCCTCGCCACGTTCACCGTCGCCGCGGGTTGCGGCACGCACCAGCAAGCCGTCCTCGTAACGCAGACTGATGGCCAGGCCGTCGATCTTGGGCTCGGCGTTGTACTCCACCGCGTGGCTCGTCCCCAGGCGCTCACGCACCCGGCGGTCGAAGTCGGCGAGCTCGTCATCGCCCATAGCGTTGTCGAGCGAGAGCATCGGCACGGCATGGCGCACCTCGGCAAAGCCCGCCTGTGGCGCCCCACCCACGCGTTGGCTGGGCGAGTCCGGGGTGACCCATTCGGGGTGGGCCGCCTCGATCTCGCGCAACTCGCGCATCATCCGGTCGTATTCGGCATCCGGGATGATCGGGGCGTTCAGCACGTAGTAGGCATGGTCGTGCCGAGCGATCTCGCGGCGGAGTTCCAGGTGGCGCTGGCGGAGGCTATCAGCGGACATGGTTGTATTCGACCTGGGTGGATGCGTAAGGCCGGGGAACTCCCGGCCTTGCTTTTGTCTGAATAAGGAGGTTAGCGCCTTACTCCCCCAACGTGATCTCCCGCATGCGGTCGATCGACTCGGTGCTGAGCTCCTCACGGCGCTCATCGAGCAGGGTAGCATCCAGCTCCTCAGCCAAGCGGTGGGCGATGTCGAGGAACTGCTCGAACACAAGGCCAGGTTGCGCCGGGATCGGCAGGCGCAGGAACAGGGCCAGGGCGGGTGTCTGTTGCTTAGGTAGGGTGGCGGGGTCGAAGGTGCCCGGGGCAACGCCATTCATCAGACTGAACAGGATATGGCCGTGGGCGTCGGCGTAGTGATAAACGTCCATCTCGCCGAATTCAAAACCGTGGCGGGCGAAGACCTTAAGCAAGGTGGCCCCGGCAAAACCCTGCGGGTCGCGGGCAATGAGATAGACCGGTACCACGGCAGGGGGGGCGGCTTCGGCGGGCTGCTCGCTCACCGGGTGCTCCGGGGCAGGAGGGGCG
>JARJMX020000012.1 GCA_029335925.2 Gammaproteobacteria bacterium | reverse complement strand
CCCTGCCCTGGACCCACCGCCCCGGCCCACCCGCTCCGCTGGCGATCCCACAGCTCTCCGCACAGATGCTCTCCCGCAGCACGGGGCGCAGCGCCGTTGCCGCGGCCGCCTACCGGACAGCCGCGCGCAACGAGGACCACCGCCAAGGGTTGGAGCACGACTACCCCCACCGCTCTGGCGACCTGCACACCGAGATCCTCGCCCCTGACGGCACACCCGAAGCCCTGAGGGATCGGGCTACGTTGTGGAACGCCGTCGAGCAGGTGGAGCGGCGCAAGGATGCCCAGCTTGCCCGCGAGGTGACGGTCGCCCTGCCCCACGAGCTGACGGACGCGCAACGGGCCTCTCTGGTGCGGTCCTTCGTGCAGTCCGCCTTTGTCGATCGGGGCATGATTGCCGATGTGGCTTTGCACGCCCCCGGAAGGGAGGGGGACGAGCGCAACCACCACGCCCATATCATGCTGACCACCCGTTCCATCGGTGCAGACGGCTTTGAGGGAAAAGACCGTTCATGGAACAGCAAGGAGCTGCTGGAGGACTGGCGCGAGAGTTGGGCCGATCATGCCAACGCCTATCTGCGCGAGATCGAGGTCGGGCGCGAAATCGACCACCGCAGCCTTGAGGCACAGCGCGAAGAAAAGCTGGACCTCAAGGAGCGGGCGCTTGAGCGGGGCGACACCAAGACCGCTCACGAGCTGGAGATTGAGGCCGTGGAGCTGGACCGCGATCCCCTGCCGGATATTGGCTGGAAGGCGTGGGGCATGGAGCGGCGCGGCATCCAGACCACCGCAGGCGATTTGTGGCGCGATGCTTACGGGCGGCTGGAACAGGTCCGCGAAGTTGTGTCCGGCCTACGCGAGCGTTTTGCCGAGACCTATGCCCGTGTGCGGGAGGTGGCCGAGCATTCCCTGAACGGGTTGGCCGAGGCGCTGCGTGGTGCGGATTTTTCGACGCTTGAAGCCGCGCACGAGCAGGTCAGGGAGCGCGACAGGGAGGCAGAGCGCAGCATCGAGCACGAACGCGATATCAGCCGTGAAAGGGATGATGGGTTCAGCTTGTGAACATCACGCCTGCTTGCGTGGCCTGCCACCCTTGCGACCATTTTCGCGGGCGGCGGCGGCTTTCGCTGGCGATTTGGTCTGCCCTGCCCGCCGGGCCATATAGGCTTTGGTTCCGAACAGTCCCGCCAGCAAGCCGGGGATGGACAGGTCCACATCGAGGGCTTCCCAATGCAGGCCGTAACCAGCACCGAGGATTTCAACCGCGGCGAGGTCTTCATCCGTTGCAGTCTCCAATCCCTGCGCCACACGGGGTGGAAAGGCGAAGGTGCAACCGTTGGTCAGATCGACGATGATACGGCTGTTCCGCTTGTCATAGCGCACTGCATCGGCGCGCGGCTCTGTCTGCTGCGCGATGTGGCCACGCTCAATGGCGGTATTGATTTCAGAATCTGTCAGTTCAGCCATGGATTTCCCTCCATCTGGCAAGAAACGCCTCTTGCTGGTCCTGGACGATCTGCACGGCGCGGCGCACATCGTTCCCCTTCATGCCTTGGGCCCAGACAAGAGATGGAGCCCCGTCAGGCCCGATCAGGTTGATCTTGACTTGCCCATCACCGAACACATGCACATGGGCCGGCTCATGATCGTCTGTGAAGATGATGACGCGCAGACCATGCGCTCGGTATATGGTGACCATAACTGAATTTAACCTATCTTGATGGGTTTTTCAAGAGGAATGCAAGCCGCCTATTGGCGGGTGTTTCCGATGTGTGTATACTGAACGGTAAGAAAACCAAGGGGAAACCCCCGTGAAATACAGGCGGAAACACCATGAAACTGACACTTGGACAGGCGGCAAAAACCGCGAAGCGTTCAAAGGGAACGCTGTCAAAAGCCCTCAATTCAGGGGGCATATCTGCGGAGAAGGACGACAAGGGACGCTGGCAGATTGATCCGTCAGAGCTTTCTAGGTGGATGTCTGCGAACCCGTTTCCGAACAGTCGTGAAAACCAATCGGAAACCCCAGAGGAAACGCATGAAAACAGTGCCTTGGGCGTCGAAGTTAAGATGCTGAGGGAACGGATTGACGCCATGACCGCCGAGCGAGATCGAGAGCGCGGCCAGCTCGTCGATCAGATCGAGGATTTGCGTGCTCGCCTGGACGGTGCAGAAGCAGAGAGGACGCGCCTTAATGCACTTCTAACCGACCAGCGAGAGGGCTTCAAAATCGCAGATAAGCGTGCCTTTTGGAGACGCTTTTTAGGGTGATCGTGTATGCTCACGGTGCTTGGCTGGCAGAGTAACTCAGGCCAGATGCTGGGTTGGCGCACGGAGCATCTGTGCAGGAGAGTAAGACCAGTATCAGATCAAAATGGAATCTCGTTGTCTGGCTCGTCGTCGCGAATGAAGCTATTGTTCTTCTTCAGCCAAGCCAGTTGCTCTGGCGTCAAATCAGGCAAGTCTTCATCAATGTACATCTCCTCCATTTCCCCAAGGTTCACTATTGACTTTGGAAGTCGAAGGTTTGGATTTGCCATAAGGTCAATACGCGTCAAGAATTTCAGCGTCCCTATTTTCTCTGAAACATACTCTAAATCATTCATCCAAGCAGTCAGCATTCTTAGAGACGTGGCGTTCTCAATACCATCTGGAATAATCTTTATATTGTTTCCGCCTATCTTCAATTCCTCCAGCCACGGTGTGAATATGTGGCGCGGCAACTCCGTCAGCCCACAGTACTGAAGATGTAACGATTTTAGTTTTTTCGCTTCCTGTATGCTTTCTGGTATGCCTTTGAGCTCAACAGAGAAGTTCTCTGGATATCCACCCCTGCCAAAGTAGAGACACTCTAGGTTTGGAAGCATGAAAACTTCATCAGGAATATAGGTGATAGGGTCTTTCCTGCCAAAGAACCCAACCTCTGCGCACAGGGTCTTAAGCCCATAGACCTCTCCAATATCGTCTTCAGAGATCGATAGAAGGTCGCCCTTGGTAAATCGATTGGTGAAATGTTCGAACTGTGGAAGCCCGTGGTCTATCCCCCAATTTATGACAACATATGCTACGAGAGACTTCTCCTTTCGCTGCCAGATTGCATGCATGCAGTCAGCAATGATTTCGTTCCGCGCGCGATCTGAGCTACGTCCAGCCGCCGTTATCTTTGAGAGGCGCTCCTTGACCAACGCCATAGCTCGAGGATCATACTCAATAGAATGAATATCACTCACATCCATCCCTTTTGCCTTACAAAGGGAGTATATTTCTCGGCCATCAGATGAGCTCTTTTCGCTGGTGCTTTTTGCTCGTCCCATCACATAAAAAAATCTAACTATGAAAAAGATGACGACTGCACCAATGATTATTTCCATTGCTTAACCTAAAGTCCTGAGCTGCTCTAGAATGTAGAGGCGGTGGTTGCGGTCGTTATAGGGTTTGAGCGGCTCGTTTGAAGTATGCCATATTTTCATCGAAATATTTGACCAGTTCGTTGTCTCCCATGGCAACCGCGATCACCCACCTCGAAACCAGAGAGTATCCGATGTGTTCGGCGGAGACGTCACCATCCATAAGGCGGAGCTCATCTTGTCTTTTTGCTAGCGCTTCGATTAACACCATCCGCTCCGGAAAGGTCAGCTATTGAAAGCTTTTCTTGGTGTAATCACGATCAAAAGCAGCGAGCGCGTCGTTTACGCCTTTGCCTACTCTCGCTTGCTTTGAAAGTGGAGCGACTCGCGCTACCGCAATCGTTGTATCGAACTCCTGTCTGATGGCAGCCTTTACTCTGTCCTTGTC
>JARJMX020000004.1 GCA_029335925.2 Gammaproteobacteria bacterium | reverse complement strand
GCAGACCATGGCAAGTCTGCGTCAGCAGTTGTTCGCGCAGGCTGGCTTCATCACCAAGAACGGCAGGGGCAGGACATTGAAGATGGCCACTGCGATGCAGCGTCGCGAGTGGGTCAGCGGCCTGTGGAATGCGGCCAAATCCTTTGAGCTGCCTTGGCCTGTCAAACCCATCTCTACCACCGCGCCTACGGGCTAATGGGAAATCTGGATTGAAACGCGCAGCGACAGACGATTGGCACAAGTTCCTCGGCGACGCCGCGATCGCCACTGCCATTCTCGACCGCTTGCTATACCGCAGCGTACTGCTAGCCTGGATATTTCACGGTAACCGGGTCGGCGGAGCTTGTAACTCGCATAGAATCTGGTTTCCAGACTGATTCGAGGGGGATCCTGCTGATGCCGGACTGTACCGTGCAAGATGAGTTGTTTCCGGGGTTTGCGCGCCGCCGTATCGAGGTGGCGTTTGACGGTGGCAGTGTCACTTCGGAGGCGGGCCTGTGACTGCTTCGGCAAATTGATCTGCGCCTGGGGCTTTTGGAGCGGGTGGCCCGTCACCTGCCCGACCCGAGGAATTCCCTGTTGATTCGCCACAGCGCATTGGAGCGGCTGCGGCAACGGGTCTATGGCATCGTCCAAGGTAACGAGGGAGGGGGAGGTTTGTCCTCACGCCCAGTCACTGCCTATTCCTTGCGCAAAATCGCCCGACTACTCTCCTTCATGGCCTCGCCCTCCCCCTCCTTCACCACCTCCAGCGAGGTACCGTGAAATATCCGGGTTAAGGCTTGGCATGCTCGGCCTCGTTATCCTTCTCCAGCAGGTATCCCAGCCCGCGCAGCCGCGATCAATGGCATTAGGGTGATGGCCTCATCGTGTCCGCACAGGGCGTCGATGATGGTGGTACTGTTGATGATGCGCCCCGCGCGCTCAAGCAAGAGGCGCAGCAGGTGCCATTCGCGTGTGGACAGATCCAGGGGCTGACCGTCCAACCAGGCTCGCTGTGCCGCAAGATCCAGGCGTAGGGCGCCATGCGTGAGGATGCCGAGCGACACGCCCCCCGCGCGGCGCAGGAGGGCGTGTACGCGGGCCTCCAACTCACGGGGATCGAAGGGTTTGATCAGGTAATCATCAGCACCAAGGTCCAGCCCGCGTACCCGGTCTTCAAGTCCGTCGCGCGGTTAGAATCAACACCGAGGTGTGCGCATCCTTCTGCCGCAGGCGTTGAGCACTTCCAGCCCCGATAGTCCCGGCAAGCCGATATCCAGCAGGCCAGATCGAACCTCTTTGCATACAAGGCATACAAGGCATACAAGGCCTCCAGGGTATCGGCACCAGTACGGGCAAAGTGCAGGCGGGGGGCGAGTGAGCGGAGGGGGTCGCCAATGGCTTTAGCGAGCAGGGTGTCGTCCTCCACAATCAAAAGATGCATGGTTTGTCTCAGCGTGCTGTCAGCTTGAAAGGGTGTAATAGTAAGATGTTGAAGAAGTAAGGGCATTGTGCCTTTCTCGATGCGCCTCGCCGCACGGCCTGCCAGCCGTGTTCAAAGCCTTTTTGAAGCCGTTTCATTATGCCGCGTCATGTCATCCTTGCCTTGGTACTTATTTCCTTCATTGCTGTAGGACTTCCGCCCCCTGCGGCCCTGGCGGCCGATCCTGCGTCGATGCGGGCCCTTTCCCTGCGTGAGTCGTTGATGCTGTGGAAGAGCCACAGCCATGAGCTGGAGCTTGCGCGACTCCAGGTCGAGGGGGCGCGTTTCGATGAGCTGACGGCTGCTGCCCGGCCCAATCCGACCTTGTCGGTCCAGAGCATCGCGCCGCTTACCCAGCGGGATGTCAACGGCAACGACACCATCCTCGGACTCAGCCAGCTGATCGAACGGGGCGGTAAGCGGGAGTTGCGTCAGGCTTTGGCTCAGAGTGCGACCCGCGCCAGCGAGCAGGATTGGAGTGAGGTCATGCGCACACAGGGCGTGACGGTTATGCAGGCGTATTACGACCTGAAACTGGCACAGGAGATCCTGGCCATCGATCAGGGCATGGCCGAGTTGTACCGCGGTAGCCTCATGGCCACGAGCAAGCGTTGGAAAGATGGGGATGTCCCCGCAAGCGCTGTCACCCGCCTGAAGGTGGAAGTGGCGCGCATGGAGAATCAGGTGCGCCAAGATATGAACAGCTTGCGCCAAGCCCAGTTGGTCCTAGCTTATTACCTGGGGGTGTCGTGGCAGGTTGGTGTAGCGCACCAGGCCACCGACCCTGGGCCGGAGATGCCGCCGGCACATGCGCCTGGCATCGAGGAGCGCTTGGAGAAGCGTCCCGATGTGCGCGCCGCCCAGGAACGCTTGGAGGGGGCGCGCACCGCGCTGGAGCTTGCGCGGGCACAGCTTACCCGGGATGTGACGGTGGGGGTGAGCGTCGAGCGTCATCCGCTCGTTGCCAACACCGTCGGTGTACAGGTCTCCGTACCCCTTTTCACCAATTATCAATACCAGGGTGAGATCGGCAAGGCGCAAACCCTGCTCACCCAGGCCCAGGCACAGATCGCCCAGGTGATGTCCCAGGCGCGGCAGGAGATCGCGCAGGCGCAGAGTGATTTGGAAACCGCCCAGGATCGTTTGTTGCGTTACGAAAACGGTCTCTTGGCTGATGCCGAACGCGCTGCGATTAATGCCGAATTTGCCTTCCACCATGGTGCCTCGAGCTTGGTCGAACTGCTCGATGCACGCCGCACCTATCTTACTACCCAGATCGAGGCCGTCTCGGCCCGTGCCGATTACGCCAAGGCTCTCGCTGCCTGGCGGGCGGCCCTCGCACTTATGGATGATCAGCCATGAACAAGCTTCCGCTCATCGTGACCTTGTGTTGCGTCATGGGGTCTTTCGCCGTGGGGGCTGCCGAGCCGATGCTCGCCGCCACCCAGTTTGCCGACCGGGTGCTGCGTTATCCGCCAGGCGCGCCGCAGTTGTCGTATTTGAATATCGAGGAGACGGTGGCCAGCCCCGTGCCGGTGCTCGAACCCCAGAACGGGCGAATTACCTACAACGATGACCTGACCACACGCGTCTTCACCCCTGTGGATGGCCGTGTCACGCGCATCGTCGCCAAACCTGGCGATTCAGTGCGGCTGGGCGACCCTCTGGCTTGGTTGGAATCGCCGGATTACATCCAGGCCCTAGCCGATTTGAATGATGCCCGTGCCCGGCTTCGGCAAAAGACCATCGAGCGGGATCGCGCCGCCGCGCTCTACACGGGAGAAGTGATCGCACGCAAGGATTTCGAGGCGGCGGTGTTCGAGCTCGAGTACGCGCAGGAAGATCGGCGCCGGGCCGAGGCGCGTTTTCGTCATCTCAATCCCACACTCGATACACGTCAGACTAGCTTTGCTCTGCGCGCTCCCATCGACGGCGTGGTGACCGAGCGCAAGATCCTGCCTGGTACGGAGGTGGACAATGCCAAGGCCGAGCCTTTGTTTGTGATCACCGATCCAACCCGGCTGTGGGTCAGTTTCGAGCTGGCGGAAAAGGACGTGGGCAAACTGCACTTGGGCCAGCCGGTGGCGGTGAGCGTGGAGGCCTATCCGGACCGGATCTTCACCGCCCGCATCGATTTCATCAGCGATGTGGTGGACCCGACCACGCGTCGCTTGGTGGTGCGCTCCGAGCTCGACAATCCGGAGCGCCGTCTCAAACCCGAGATGTATGCCAAGGTCACCCCCCTGGCCGAGGGCCAGAGTCTGCCACGCGTGCTCAATACGGCACTGGTGACCGAAGGCGTCAAGACCTTCTTGTTTGTGGAGCGTGAGCCGGGAGTGATCGAAAAGCGCGAGGTCCGTTTGGCCTTCCATGGTCCAACGACATCGTGGGTGAAGGAGGGGCTCAAGGCAGGTGAGCGTATCGTCACCACGGGCACCTTGCTGCTCAATGCCGAGCTTTCGGGACAATGACATGTTGCAGCGTTTGACGACCTTCGCGCTGGAGCAGCGCGTCTTTGTCATCGCCCTGTCGCTGTTCATGGCGGCGGCAGGGTGGTTTGCTTTGATCAATACACCGATCGAGGCTTTTCCTGACGTGCAGGATGTGCAGGTCAATATCGTCACCCAAGCTCCCGGGCTCGCGGCCAAGGAAGTAGAACGTGCCATCTCCATGCCGATCGAGCGTGCGATGGCTGGGGTACCGCACATGTCCGGGTTGCGCTCGGTGTCGATTGCCGGGCTCTCCGTGGTGACCCTGACCTTCACTGATCGCACCGATGATTATTTCGCCCGCCAGCAGGTGCTGGAGAAGCTGCGCGATGCCGATCTGCCGATCGGCGTGCAACCCTCGCTTGCCCCGCTGAGCACCGCGGTGGGCGAGATCTTCCGCTATGTGATCGAGGCCCCCGCCAACATGCCCGCGCGTGAGGTGCGTGCCATCCAGGATTGGGTGGTGCGTCCGGCCTTAAGGCAGGTACAAGGCGTAGCGGATGTGGTCAGCTTTGGCGGAAGCATCAAGGAATACCAGGTGCGCCTAGACCCCTTCCTGTTGCGCAAATTCCAGGTCTCCATCGATCAGGTCGTCAAGGCTCTGACGGCCAATAATGCCAACACCGGCGGCGGTTTGATGCAGAGCGGGGAGGAGAGCCTGGTCATCCGCGGCATCGGCCTTGTGGAGTCGGTGGAGGACATCGCCCGGATCGGAGTGGACGTGCGCGACGGCAAGCCTATCCTCGTGGGGGATGTGGGCGAGGTGGCCATCGGTGATCGCACCCGCTCGGGTATTGTGTCTTATAACGCGCAAGACGATGTGGTCATCGGTATTGTGCAGATGATCAAGCACCAGAACCCGTCAGTGGTCATCAAGGATGTGCGCGCAGCGCTTGATAAGCTTGCCTCGCACCTACCAGAGGGGGTGCGCGTGCTGCCCCTGTATGATCGCACCCAGCTTGTGCATCACACCGTACATACGGTGGCACACAACCTCGGTGTCGGGGCGCTGTTGGTCATGGCGATTCTGGTGATCTTCCTGCGCTCGTTTTTTGCCGCGCTGGTTGTGGCGATCGTCATCCCGCTGTCCATGCTTTTTGCCTTCATCTTCATCCACTTGATGGGGGTGTCGGCCAATCTGATCTCACTCGGATCGGTGGACTTTGGCATCATCGTCGATGGCGCGGTCGTGCTGGTGGAGGCCTTGATGGTACGCTTGGCCCTGGCGGCGGCAGAGCAGCACCCTAGCCACCAAACCTATGCTTGGCGGCTAGGGGCGCTCAAACACACCGTGGTCGAAATGGGCAAGCCGATCCTATTCGCTAAGGCCATCATCATCTTGGCCTTCCTGCCCATCTTCACCTTTCAGCGGGTGGAGGGAAAGATTTTCTCCCCCATGGCCATCACCCTCAGTTTCGCGATCCTCGGTGCCATCCTGCTAACCCTAACCCTCGTGCCTGCGCTATTGAGCTACGGTGTGCGCCGCTATGACCTGGCGGAGCGCCATAGCCAATGGATGCATGCCTTGCAGCATGCTTACCGGCGTATCCTGGAAGGGGCCATGCGTCTGCGTGCCGGGGTGATTCTGGCCTCCCTGGCCGTGCTAACCGTAGCCATTTTGCTTGCCCCGCGCTTGGGAACCGAGTTTCTGCCCAAGCTTGACGAGGGCAACATCTGGCTAACTATTGACCTCCCCCCAGCGACCAGCCTGGACAAGACGCGTGAGGTGGAGAAGGTCGTACGCACCACCTTATTAGGCTATCCGGAAGTTAGCAAAGTTATTGCCCACATGGGACGACCCGACGATGGTACTGACCCCAAAGGGCCGAACCACATGGAACTCTTGGTCGATCTCAAACCGCGTGAGGGCTGGCGCTTTCCCAGCAAAGAGGCCCTAGTCGAGGACATGGCAGCGCGCCTGAAAGTGGTGCCTGGACTGGAGACCAATTTCTCCCAGGTGATTCAGGACAACGTCGAGGAGTCCATCAGCGGGGTGAAGGGTGAGATCGCGATCAAGGTTTATGGCCCGGACCTCGAGATTCTCGAGAATAAGGCTAGCCAGATCGCTGCCATCGTCGCCGCCATCCCCGGGGCTTCGGATGTGGCCGCCATCAAGGTCAGTGGTCAGGCCGAACTGAATATCCATCTCAATCGCGATCTCATGGCCCGCTACGGCCTGAACGTGGACGATGTGAATGCCACCATCAACACCGCATTGGCTGGTGCCGCGGTCAATACCTTCTACGAAGGTGAGCGGATGTTCGACATCAGCGTACGCCTGATGAAGCCCTATCGTGATTCGCCAGAGGATCTCAAGGAGCTGCCCATCAGCCTGCCGGATGGTAAGGTCATCCCGCTGGCGAGCATCGCCGAGATCGTCGTGCGGCAGGGACCGAACCGTATCTCACGTGAATTTGGCAGTCGCTACATTGCGGTCAAAGCTAACCTCCTTGGGCGTGACCAGGGCAGCTTCGTGGCCGAGGCGATGCAAAAAGTCGCCGCCCAGGTGCGCCTGCCGGAAGGCTACGCCATCACCTGGGGCGGGCAGTTTGAGAACCAGCAGCGTGCGATGAAGCGTCTGTCCATCATCGTGCCTTTAAGCTTGGTGGGTATCTTCGTGCTCCTGTTCTGGGCCTTCCGTTCGGTCAAGTTTGCCCTGCTGATCCTTCTGATGGTGCCTTTCACCCTCATCGGGGGGTTTGCGGGGCTTTGGCTTGCGGGGCTACATCTGTCAGTTTCCGCCGCCGTGGGTTTCATTGCCGTGGCGGGGATCTCGGTGCAGAACGGTGTGATCATGGTCGAGCGCTTCCTCGAATCGCTGCGCAACGGTATGGAGTTGACCGAGGCCGTGCTGGAAGGTGCAGCCAGTCGCCTGCGTCCCATCCTCATGACCGCGCTCATGGCTGGGCTCGGGCTCTTGCCCGCGGCGCTCTCCGACGCCATAGGTTCAGAGACCCAGCGCCCGTTCGCGGTGGTGATCGTGGGTGGCATCGTCTCCGCGACGCTCTTTACCCTCTTGTTGCTGCCGCTGCTATTCCCAATGCTGCTGGGACGCACAGAGCCCAAGCGGGGCGCTCCAGCTCCTCTCTCTCCCTCCGCCTAGCCGGCGAGACAGGAGCGGGGCGTGTTTAGGACAAGGTGACATGTCTTTCGGTATCCCGCGCACGGTTTTCATTCTGGGCTTGGTGTCTTTTCTCAATGACGCCGCCAGTGAAATGATTGCTCCCTTACTGCCTATCTTCCTTACCGCCGTTTTGGGGGCCGGGCCGGCCATCGTCGGCCTGATCGAAGGGCTGGCCGAGGCTACCGCGAGCCTGCTCAAGCTCTTCTCCGGGCGTCTTCTGGATCATGGCTTCCGGGCCAAGCGGCTGGTGCTTATCGGTTATGGCCTATCGAATGTTCTGCGGCCCTTGCTCGGTTTGGCCGTCGGCTGGTTCTGGGTGTTGTTGCTGCGCTTTCTCGACCGGGTGGGGAAGGGCATTCGCACTTCGCCACGTGATGCCTTGATCGCAGCTTCGGTGGAAACCAATCGGCGGGGCTTGGCGTTTGGCGTCCATCGGGCCTTCGACAATGCGGGGGCTGTCGTTGGGCCTTTGCTCGCCTTCGCCTTGCTCAGTTCCGGGATGGCCCTGGAGAACGTCTTTCTCTGGTCAGTGATCCCCGGCACCCTGGTCATGCTACTGCTGATCTTCGGCCTGCCCGGCCATGCCCCGGTCACCGCGTCCACCCAGCCGGTGCCGCCCTTGCGCTGGTCTTTGCTTGATGCCCGTTTGCACGGTCTGATTTTGGCTGCAGGTCTGCTGGCCCTAGTCGCAGTTCCGGAGGCCTTCCTCGTGCTGTGGGCCCATGATCAGGGCCTCGCGGTGGCTTGGGTGCCGCTGCTCTGGGCGGCGGCCAGTGCGGTCAAGATGGTGATCGTGGTGCCGTTTTCGGTGTTGTCGGACCGCGTAGGGCGGTTGCCGGTCTTACTGGTTGGCTGGGGACTGAGGTTCGTCGTGCTGGCCTTGTTGGCTCTGTATGCCGGCCAGGCCTCCATGGTGGTCACCTTGCTGCTTTTTTTGGCCTATGCCGCCGCCTTGGCCTCGACCGAGGGCGCAGAGCGGGCCTTGATCGGCGATCGCGCACCCGAGGCCGTGCGTGGCACCGCCTTTGGCATGTACCACATGGTGACGGGGCTGGCGGCCCTGCCGGGGGCACTGCTGTTCGGGGTGCTGTGGGAGGCCTTCGGCTCAAGGCTGGCTTTTGCCGTGGCGGCGGCGGTGTCTGTATTGGCGCTCGGCTGGTTCGTCCATCGTGTGCGCTTGGTCACGACGCCATCACAGGCGTGAGCGGGAAGATGGGCTATCCTGCGTGCACGTCTTTGTGAGAGAAAGCCCATGAGTACCCTTCAGCAACACATTGAAGAAAAACATTTTAGCCACCGCATGAATGGCCTGCGTGCCGCTGTGCTTGGAGCCAATGATGGGATCATCTCGGTAGTCAGTCTCTTGATTGGAGTCATGGCCTCGGGGGCAGATAAGCACACGCTCATGCTGGTGGGCCTGGGGGCCTTGATTGCCGGGGCGCTGTCGATGGCCGCGGGGGAATATGTATCGGTCAAGTCTCAGGCGGATACAGAACAGGCCGATCTCGCTATCGAAAGGGCAGCCCTGGAGGAAAAATGGGATGAGGAGGTGCAGGAACTGGCGGAAATTTACCAAGCCCGCGGGGTGAGCAAGGACACGGCCTTAGCAGTGGCGCGGGAGTTAATGGCACACGACGCTCTGCGTGCCCATGCCATCAACGAGCTTGGACTGACCGACACCCATTCCCCACGTCCTTGGCAAGCCGCCGCATTTTCCGCGGCTGCATTCATGGCCGGCGGTATCGTACCCGTGCTCTTGGCCTTAGGGCTACCCAATGAGCTGCTGTGGGTCCTTGCGGCCTCCTCCCTCGTGCTGCTCTTCGCCTTGGGGGCGCTGGCCTCCTGGGCAGGTGGGGCGCGTCTGATGCCCGGCGGGATGCGGGTGATGGTATGGGGGGCGTTCGCCATGCTTGCGACCTATCTCATCGGCCGCGCCTTTGGCGTCGAGGGGGGCGTGTGAAAAGGCGGGATCAAGGAAGGTGCCCTGGAGGGGCACCTTCAGGCAGACATCACATCAAACGTCACGCAGAAGCTCGTTGATCCCGACCTTGCCGAGGGTCTTGGCATCCACCTTCTTTACGATCACCGCGCAGTACAGGCTGTACTTGCCATCCTTGGACGGCAGGTTGCCAGAGACCACCACGGAACCCGCCGGGACGCGGCCATAGTGCACCTCGCCACTCTCGCGGTCGTAGATTTTGGTGGACTGGCCGATGTAGACCCCCATGGAGATCACCGAGCCCTCCTCGACGATCACGCCCTCGACGATCTCGGAGCGGGCGCCGATGAAGCAGTTGTCCTCGATGATGGTCGGGGCAGCCTGCAACGGTTCCAGCACACCGCCGATGCCGACGCCGCCAGAGAGGTGGACGTTCTTGCCGATCTGGGCGCAGGAGCCGACGGTGGCCCAGGTGTCGACCATGGTGCCTTCATCGACGTAGGCGCCGATGTTGACGTAGGACGGCATGAGCACGCAGCTCTTGGCGATGAAGCTGCCGCGGCGGGCCATGGCAGTCGGGGCGACACGGATGCCGGCGGCGCGGAACTGCGCGTCGCTCCAGCCGGCGAATTTGGGCTCGACCTTGTCGAAGAATTGCAGATCGCCTGCGCCCATGACGCGGTTGTCGTTCAGGCGGAAGGACAAAAGCACGGCCTTCTTGACCCACTCATTTACCTGCCATTGGCCCACGCCCTGGCGTTCGGCCACGCGTAGGGTGCCTGCGTCCAGTTGGGCGATGACCTCGTTGACTGCATCGCGCACGTCCTTCGGGGCGTTGGCGGGGGTGAACTCGGCGCGCTTCTCGAAGGCGTCCTCGATAAGCTGACGAAGGTTGTTCATATCATGTCCTCTTATAGGAGCGACGCTTACGTCGCGATCGGGTTTTGAATCAGGTGGAATGGGCTGGGACGAGCCCATTCCTATAGGGTCTGGCTGAAATGCCTGATGCGCTCGGCGGCCTCGGCGCACTCGTCCATCTCGGCCACCAGCGCCATGCGCACGTAGCCCGTGCCCGGGTTGTGGCCATCGACCGCACGCGAGAGGTAGCTGCCCGGCAGCACGGTGACGTTCTGCTCGGCGAACAGGCGGCGGGCGAATTCGGTATCACTGATGGGCGTTTTGGCCCACAGGTAGAAGGCGCCCTGGGGCATGTTGACCTCCAGTGCATCGCCAAGAATCTCAATGACCTTCGTGAATTTTTGCAGGTAAAGCTCGCGGTTCTTCTTCACATGTGCCTCGTCGCGCCAAGCGGCCACGCTCGCCGCTTGGGTGGGCGGGGGCAGGGTGCAGCCGTGGTAGGTGCGGTACAGGTGGTAGTTCTTGAGCACGGCTGCATCCCCCGCCACGAAGCCAGAACGCAGGCCAGGCAGGTTGGAGCGCTTGGAGAGTGAATGGAATACCACACAGCGCGCGAAGTCGTCGCGGCCGAGGTTGGCGCAGACCTGCAGCAGACCGACCGGCGGCTCGTCGTAATACAGCTCCGAATAGCACTCATCGGAGGCGATAATGAAGTCGTACTCATCGGCCAGCTCGATCAGACGGCGGTAGGCGGCCTCTGGCAGCACCGCGCCGGTCGGGTTGCCGGGCGAGCAGACGTAGATGAGCTGGCAACGCTTCCACACTTCAACAGGAATGGCGTCGAAATCCGGCAGGAATCCGCTCTCGGCCGGGGTGGGATAGAACCACGGCTCTGCGCCCGCCAAGTACGCCGCACCCTCGTAAATCTGGTAAAACGGGTTCGGCATCAGCACCAAAGGTTGTTCGGCACGGTTGACCAAGCACTGGGCGAAGGAGAACAGTGCCTCGCGCGTGCCGGACACCGGCAGGATTTGGGTGGCCGGATCGACCTTGGCCTGAAAACGACGCAGCAACCAACCCGCCACCGCCTCGCGCAGCGCGTCACTGCCGCGGGTGAGCGGGTAGTTGGCCAGGCCGTGCAGGTGATGGATCAGTTCCTCGACCACGAAGCCAGGCGGCTGGTGCTTGGGCTCACCGATCGACAGGGCGATGTGCGGCAAGTGGGCGGGGGGAGTGCTCCCGGCCTTGAGCTTGGCCAGCTTTTCGAAGGGATAAGGCTGCAACAGGCCGAGATCGGGGTTCATGCGGCGGCAAAGGTCGTGGAGAATAAGGCAGGAGTATACCGCAAAGGCCCCCTATGACCGCCGAACCCACCATCCTCGCCCTCCATCACGTCAGCATCCTGGTTGCCGATACTGCCCGCGCCCGACGCTTTTATGAGGATGTGCTCGGCCTCAAGCCGTTAGATCGCCCGGACCTTGGCTTTACCGGCGCGTGGCTGGCGTTGGGCAAGAGCCAGCAACTGCATCTGATGGAGCTGCCCACCCCCGATCCGCGGACCGGCCGTCCGGAACATGGCGGCCGGGACCGCCACTTCGCCTTGTGCGTGGCAGACCTCACACCCTTCATTCAGCGGTTGGAGCAGGCCGGTATCCCTTACACCCGCAGCCGTTCCGGTCGGCCGTCGATCTTCTTCCGTGATCCGGATGGGACTGCCGTGGAGTTGATGGGGGGTGACCCTCCCATACTCTGATGGGGCAGCGCGTGGTGGTAATAAACACAGCTCCGTTTTCCGCTTTTGAGGCGTCCTTGCTCTGAAGAGTGTCACGAAGGTTTTTCGGGAGACACTGATGCTTCAGGGGGTGCCGTCTGCTAGCTCGACCTTCACCCACACCTGGCTGGACTGGCTGCGGGTGCTGATGCTCCAGCCTGAGTTGTTGCGCTGCTCCTGGCTGTCCAGCCCGCCCAGCGATACCCACTGGCCGAGGGGAACCATGACCTGGGTGGCAAGCCGCTGCACGTTGAGCGTACGCGGATGGCTCGGATCGGGATGGGCCTCCTCGGGCTGGATGTCGAGAAGGACCTGCTGCCCTTGCAGGTGCGGGACGACGCGCAGCCAGCGGCCGGTGGCGCGAGTGGTGGTGGTCGGAACCACGGCATAGCCCCCGGGATAGGGGACGATGGCCGGTTCGGTACGCAAGCTCTCCTCACCGACCCTGAGCATGGCGGGCATGCCTTCGAGCACGCGGATCTGCTGTATTGCCCCGCGGCCCGTGCTCAGTTCGCGCGTCCCTGCACTGCCCTGGATGGTCGTCCCGCCCGGGCCGACCTGGATGCGCCCGCCCGCCGAGGTGCCTTCGCGTATGTTGTCCATGCTGCTGCGCACGCTGATGATCAGGTTGCGGGGAGCGCGATCGAGCTCGCCAAGCAGGCGTTGGATGGCTTGCAGCGTGGTGGGCGAGGTGCGCACGATCAGGGTGCCGCCCTGGCCGCTGATGGCATCCTCCGGACTGAGCAGGGGCAGGAGGAGCGGGATGATCTCCTCAGCCGGACGGTTGTGCAGGGGGAGGACTTCCACGCTGGCCGCTGCGGCCAGGGTGGGCAGGAGGAGGCAGAGGATGAGTAGCCGACGCATGGAGCCCTCTTGGCAAGCTGAGGATGAGTGACTTTCTGATTATGCCTCTGTGGCCGAGGGAGGGTGTCGATGGTGCAGGAGGCAACGCGTTTTATCGTTCAAAACACCCGCGCACCCTTCGCGCCAGGGGCGTCATGCGTGGTCCATCGGCCCGACCTACCTTCAACAGCGCGAAGATAGCCTCGTTGGCACGTTGGATGTTCGTCTCATACCACCCCCCGGACCTTCATGCGATTGCCCTGTGCAGAAGGCCCTTACTTATCTGATGCATCGCGCGTCCGCATCATCGCGGCGACACGCCGCGATGGGTTTTCAAAACGGCGCGGGGCTTTCCACCACCATGGCCTTGCCACTGCGCGGATGGGTGAAACCCAGCCGGGCGGCGTGCAGGAGCAGGCGCGGAGCCGCGGCCTGGATCTCCGGCGGGGCGTAGAGGGTGTCGCCAAGGATGGGGTGGCCGAGGTGCAGCATGTGCACGCGCAGCTGGTGCGAGCGGCCGGTGATCGGATGGAGGCTGATGCGGGTGTGCGGGCCTTCCTGGCCGATCACCTTCCAGTGGGTGATGGACGGTCGGCCCTCAGGGGTAACGAGGTGGCGCGGGGCGCGGGCGCGGTCGGGGCCGAGCGGGGCGTCGACCGTGCCGCTGGGCTTGGCGAGGTGGCCATGCACCACGGCGATGTAGGTTTTTTCTGTTTTCCGCTCCTGGAACTGGATCGACAGGGCACGGTGGGTGGCGGCGTTGAGGGCGATTAGCAAAAGTCCGGAGGTGTCCCAGTCCAGGCGGTGGACGATGCGGGCTTGGGGCCATTCACGCTGGAGGCGGGTGATGAGGCTGTCATCTTTGCCCGGCCCGACTCCAGGTTGGGTAAGCATGCGGGTGGGCTTGTCCACCACGAGCAGGTCCTCGTCCTCGTACAGCACGCCATAGCCAGGGAGGGGGATGGCTGGATCGGTGATCATCCGGTACGCCCTTCATCCAGGGTTGCACGCAGTCGGCGCTCTAGATCGTCGCGTTGCGCCCCATCCAGGGGCTGGTGGTCGCGGGTCGACACGAACAGGGTGTCGAGCGCCCGCTCGCCGAGGGTGTTGATGACCGCCCCACGCAGGCGCAGGCCGGATTGCGCCAGTACCAGGCCGACGCGCGCCAGAAGCCCCGGCCGGTCCACGGTTTCAAGCTGCACGCGGGTGCAGCCCCCACCACAGGCTGAGTCCATGATGATCACGGTAGGTACGTCGAAGTGGTGCAAGTGGGGTGAAGGGCGGCGGGTGCCGAGGCGCAGTGGGGTGTCCTCGGGTAGGGACAGGGCCGCCTCGATCTGGCGGATCAGTTCAAGCTGGGTCCATTTGTCATTCAAGGGCTGGCCCTGTCCATCAAGGAAGAGGATGTCCTCCAGTGCCTTGCCGTCCGTGCTGCTGGTGATGTGGGCGGCCTGGATGTCGAGCCCCATCCTATCCAGGGTGGAGGCAATGCGGACGAAGATGTTGGCGGCATCAAGGGTGTAGACAAACAGCTCGGTGGCCTGGCGTTCGGGGTCCTGACGCAAGACAACCACCGGCAGGCTGTCGGCTCGGAGGATGGAGGTGATCTGCCAGGCGAGGCTGGCGGCATCGAAGCGGGCGAGATGGTCGGGTGGCAAGGTGTCCCACAGACGTTCCGCGGCTTGGGCATGGTCCGGAATATCCTCCGCCAGCAGAGCGAAAGTGCGTGCACGCAACGCGGCCAGGTCCAGTGCCGCCTGCTTAGCCTCAAGGAAGGCGCGGGTCTTGCGATGGAGGGTGCGAAGTAAGGAGGCCCGCCATTCGGTCCACAGGGTGGGGTTGGTGGCGCGGATGTCGGCCACGGTGAGCAGGTAGAGCGCATCCAGACGGCGGCGGCTGCCCACCCGCGCGGCAAACTCACTCACCACGTCGGGATCCTCGATGTCGCGTCGCTGGGCGGTGAAGGAAAGGGCCAGATGCTCGCGCACCAGCCAAGCGACAAGTTCGGTGTCCTCCTGCGGCAGACCGTGCAGGGTGCAGAACTCGCGCGCATCCTCCGCCCCGAGCACTTCGTGGTCACCGCCACGGCCCTTGGCGATATCGTGGAACAACGCGGCCAGGATCAGCAGCTCGGGTTTGTCGAAGGCGAGAAAGAGCTCGTGGGCCAGTGGGCTTTCCGTCCTGGAGACCGGCATGGCGAAGCGGCGCAGGTTGTGGATGACAAACAGGGTGTGCTCGTCCACCGTGTAGAGGTGGAACAGGTCGAACTGCATCCGCCCGACGATCTGCTCGAAGGCCGGCAGATAGGCCGCCAATAAGCCGAGCCGGTTCATCCGCCGCAACGCCTCATTCACTCCATGCGGCTGACGCAGGATGGCGATGAACAGCTCGCGGGCATGCGGGTTGGTGCGCATCTCGTTGCGCATCAGCGGCACGTGGCTGCGCAGTTGGCGCAGGGTGCTGGCACGAATGCCGTGGATCTCTGGGTGCTGCTGCATGAGCAGGAAGATTTCGAGCATGGCCCAGGGGGCCAACAGGAAGATCTGTTCGTGCCGGGTCTCGATCAGGCCCTCGCGCACATTGAAGCGGGGGTTGAGGGCACGCGCCTCGCCCTGGGGCGGAAACAGGCGCTCCTCGAACTGCTGCACGACCAGGTCGTTAAGCCGTTCGATGCTCATCACGGCGCGGAAGTAGCGCTGCATGAAGGCCTCGACGCCCGTGTTGCCGTCCGCGGTCACATGCCCGAATTCGGCGGCCAGGGCCTTCTGGTGGATCAACAGCAGGCGATCCTCGTGCCTGCCGGTGAGCAGGTGCAACGCATAGCGCACGCGGGAGAGAAAATCGATGTCACGTGCCAGGTCGTCGGCCTCGCCACGGGTCAAAAGACCGTGCTCCACCAGGGTGGCCATATCGTCCTGCCCGAGGATGCGGCAGGCTAGCCAGCGCAGCATGTGCCAGTCGCGTAGGCCGCCCGGGCCCTCCTTTACATTGGGTTCGATCTTATAGCCCGAATGATCGTAACGCCGGTGGCGTGCGGTCTGTTCCGCCTTTTTGGCGAGGAAGAATTCGCGTGCGGGCCAGAACGATGGAATCTGCATGCCCTGACGCAGCCTGTCCCACAGTTCCGTTGCCCCAATCAGCAGGCGCGACTCGAACAGGTTGGTCGCGACGGAGAGATCTTCTGCCGCAAGCGCAATGCACTCATCCAGCGTCCGCGTACTGTGGCCTACGTTGAAGCCGATGTCCCACAGGGCGCTGATGAAACGCTCGATCTGCGGGCACCAACCTTCAGCCTGCCCGTTGTCGAGCAGCACCAGCACGTCGATGTCCGAGTGCGGAAACAGCTCGCTGCGCCCATAGCCGCCCACCGCTAGCAGGGCCGCCGGAGCCTCGTCTAAGCCCGCAGCCTGCCAAGCGGCGCTGAGCACGGCACCCACATGCGCCACGCGGCGAGCGAATAGGGCACCCAAGGGCCTGCCCTCGCGTAGACGGGCCAGCTCCTCCTCACGCCACTGGGTGAGGGCGGCGCAGGCCTGTCCCAACGGAGAGGAGGACATGGCCGCGCCTCAGACAGAGGCGTTGGGCGAGAGGGTGAGAATCTCCACCCCCGTGTCAGTCACCAGTACGGTATGCTCCCACTGGGCGGACAGGGAGTGGTCCTTGGTGACTACGGTCCAGCCGTCTTTGAGCAGCTTCACCTGACGCTTGCCCGCGTTGATCATTGGCTCGATCGTGAAGGTCATGCCGGGCTCAAGCACCACCCCCTCGCCCGGGGTGCCATAATGCAGCACCTGCGGTTCCTCATGAAAGGCCCTGCCAATGCCGTGCCCGCAGTACTCGCGCACCACCGAGAAGCCGTTTTTCTCGGCGTGCTGCTGGATTTTGTGGCCGATGGTACCGAGATCCACGCCGGGCCTGACCGCCTCGATACCGATCTCTAAGCATTCCTTAGTGACGCGGATCAGGCGCTTGGCCAACACCGAGACCTCGCCGATCTCATACATGCGGCTGGTGTCGCCAAAATAGCCATCCTTGATGACGGTCACATCGATGTTGACGATGTCGCCCTTCTTTAACACCTTCTCCCCCGGGATGCCGTGGCAAACCTGGTGGTTGATCGAGGTGCAGATGGACTTGGGAAAGCCATGATAGCCTAAGGTGGCGGGGATGGTGCCCTGTACGTTGACCATGTAGTCATGGGCCAAGCGGTCCAGTTCACCGGTAGTAACGCCCGGTACGACATGCGGCGCAAGATAGTCCAGCACTTCCGCCGCCAGGCGGCCGGCGATGCGCATTTTTTCGATGTCTTCCGGGGTCTTGATAATGATGCTCATGCGGTGTTTTGCTCGCCTAGCAGGCGTTCGACAACAAAGCCATGGATTCTACTGCATCCGGGCAAGGGTTGACTTTGATCGACCCGAAAATCATCATTTCAAGTCTTAGGAAGCGTGGCCGAGTGGTTTAAGGCAGCGGTCTTGAAAACCGCCGAGTCGAAAGGCTCCGTGAGTTCGAATCTCACCGCTTCCGCCAAATCTTCAATAAAATCCAAGGGTTAATGTGCGCCATTATTTGTCCCCACATTCTGCGTCGCTCATGCCCACGATCTCATAAACCCACCGCTCGATCAGGCCGTACCGTCTTCCAAGCTCTTAAACACGCTTGCCCGTGTTGCATCAGCGCTTCCGCCATGCCTCCATTAATCTTCTCTACCACTTTGCGGCGGGGGATTCGCTCCCACAACCTGGGTGAATGCCGTCGGTGGTGTAGGAAGCCCGCCCCCGGGCCGATGAATCAACGCCCCATCGCGGCAAGGGCGCAGCTTACGGCGGCTTGGCCCCTTGGCGGATCAAGCCAAGGTTGACCCTTTATCGCTTGGTACCCGTCTGCATCATGCGGGTATCCGGCACCACCCAGCGCCCTTGTTCATCCTCGATCAGTCGCATGGCCATGCCGTAGGCCTGTTGCAGGGCGGCCGGAGTGATCACCTCGGAAACCGAACCGGAGCGCCATCCTCCCATGCCATCCAGAAGCAGGGCGTGGGTGCAGAAGCGCAGGGCAAGGTTTGGATCGTGCAGGCTCATTACGATGCCGCGCCCGTTGTCGGACAGACCGCGAAGCTGGTGCAGCATGGACCACTGCCCTTGTAGGTCCAGGTGGTTGAGCGGCTCGTCTAAAAGCAGCAGCTGGGGGTTTTGAGTCAGCAGGGTGGCCAGGCTAAGGCGGCGCTGCTCGCCGCCGGATAGGCTCTGCACCGCGCGCTGTTCAAAGCCCGCAAGCCCGCAGGCATGCAGGGCCTGGCGGGCGATGCGCACATCTTCTTCGCTCTCGTTCGACCAACGCCCAATGTATGGATGGCGCCCAACGAGAGCGGCCTCCAGCACCGTTTCCTCGAAGCCCTGGCTTGCATCCTGGGTGAGCAGGCCAAGGTACTGCGCCCGCTCCCGGGGGCGCCATGCATGAAGATCACGATCCAAAAGCCGGATGCTCCCCCCCTCGACCGGCCGGATGCCGGCTAAGGTATGCAGCAGGGTGGTCTTGCCTGCGCCGTTACGACCCAGCAGGGCCCAGCATTCGCCCGCTTTGAGCTCCATGTCCAGGCCATTGAGCAGGCGACGCTGGCCCTGCGACACGTCAAGCCCCTCGACTATGAGCAGGGGTCGGTTCATCGTCGATCTCCGCGGTAGAGCAGCACAAGGAACAGCGGTGCACCAATAAGGGCAAGCAGAGCCCCTGCAGGAAGTTGCTGTGGGGCAATGAGGGTGCGTGCCAGCAGGTCGGCCAGCATGACTAGGCTGGCGCCGAGCAAGAGGGCGCCGGGCAGGGCAAGGCGGTGGTCTGCGCCCACCAGCAGGCGGGCGAGATGCGGGGCGAGCAGACCCACGAAGCCGATGCTTCCAGCGGTGATGACGGCCAATGCAGTTGCCGCAGCGGCGATGAAGTAGATTCCCCAGCGAAGCCACGGCACAGCCACGCCGAGCGCGAGGGCGCTGACCTCGCCACGGGTAAGGATGTTCAGGTCGCGTGCCCAGGGCAGGGCGAGCAGGGCTAAGACAAGCAGGCCGATCAGGGCGAACCAGGGGGCCGGGGCGCTGGCAAGATCGCCCATCAGCCAAAACAGCATCCCGCGCAGGGCGGTCTCCGGGGCTAAGGCCAGCAGCAGGGTAATCAGCGCACCCAGCGCGGCGGCCAGTACCACGCCGGTCAGGAGCAGGCGATGGCGGGTCCAGGTCCCCTCGCCGTGAGCCAGGGCGATGACCAGCAGCAGGGCGGCCAGGGCGCCGAGCGAGGAGGACAGGTGCTGCAGCCAGAGTGGTAAGCCGAACAGGATGGCCAGCAGGGCGCCGGTTGCCGCCCCGCCGGAAATGCCGAGGATGTAGGGGTCGGCCAGCAGGTTGCGGGTGAGGACCTGGATCAATGCCCCGGCAAGGCCGAGCAGGCCCCCTGCGGCCAAGGCCGCCAGCACGCGCGGCAGGCGCAACTCGAGCAGGATGGCCTGCGCCAACGGCTCTTGCGGTGCGCCAGGCCAGACCAGCCCGCTACTGCCGAACAGCACGTTGGCGACCAGGATCCCCCCTGCGGCCAAAGCCAGTAGGACGAGCACGAAAACACGCCAGCGCAGGCGATTCATGGCTGCACCTGCCGATGTCGGTCGGCCGCGGCACACAGGGCGCGGATGCCCTCGATCAGGCGGGGCCCTGGGCGCATCAGCACGTCGGGAGGCAGGATGATCAGGGCGTCATGCTGCACTGCGGGTAAGTCTTTCCAGCGCCGCCAGCGGTCAAAGTCCCGCGCGGGCGAGGAGGTGATCAGCAACTCTGGGCGAGCGCGCAGCACGGCCTCCTCGCTCCAGGTCGGTGTCTCTCCCATCGCGGACCCGACGATGTTGCGGATGCCGCAGAGGGCCATGGCCTGGCCGATAAAGTGCGCGTCGCTGACGGTGATCAGCGGCTTGGGCCAGATTTCATAGAAGCCGCTGAGCCTGCGAACGCGTGCATGTTGTGTGGTGAGTGCGTCCAGTTCCCGTTCGAAGTCCGTGGCGACCCGTTCGGCCGCCGACGCCTGCCCGGTCAGTTGGCCAAGGGCTCGCAGCTCGCGCGGGATGTCATCGAGGGCCTGCCCGCGTGTGACCAGAACCTTCAGCCCAAGGCCACGCAGGCGTTCGAGCTGGGCCGGTGGGGTGCCACTCTGCCAGGCCACCACCAGGTCGGGGTGCAGGAGCATGAGCCGCTCAAGGTCTGGACTATGGTAGGGACCGATGGAGGGCAGGGTACGCGCCGCAGGGGGATAGTCGCTGTGCTCGACCACCCCCACTGGACTTACGCCGATGGCAAACAGCATCTCGGTCAGGTGTGGGGCCAAGCTTACCACCCGCCGGGCCGGTGGATCGAGGCAGAAGGGGGTGCCATCAGCCTCAGACACGCACACGGGCTGGGCCGCCGCCGCAGCCATAAGCAGTCCAAGGACGAGTGCAAGTAAGGTTCTCACGTCAGTGCCCATGCGCAGGCAAGGGCGAGCAGCAACGACTCGCTTACCTCCGTTCCCGCCCCCAGCATGTCTCCGCTCATCCCACCGACCTTCCAGTGCAGAAATATCGCCCAGAAGCCGAGGATCAATGGGGCCAGCAGCAAAACCGGGACCCAGACAAAGGCGGCAGCCAACAGCAGCAGGCCCCAGCCGACGAAGGCCCAGGGGGGGATGCGCCAGGCCAAGCGTTCCCCGAGCTCCGGATCGCGGGGCGGCAGGAGCCTGGCCCAGATCAGGGTGCCCAGCCGTCCCCAGGCGGGGATCAGGAGCAGGGCCAGCCACAGCCCTTCGCGGACGATGAGCATCAGCAGCACGAGCTTGGTGATGAGCTGGAGGCCGAGCGCCAAGGCCCCCATGCCGCCGATGTGCGGATCACGTATGACGCCCGACAGGCGTGTCGGGTCACGATGGGCCGCGCCCAGATCGTCGAACAGGTCAGAGAGGCCGTCCAGATGCAGCCCGCCGGTCACCCACACCCAGGCGAGGAGCCCCAGCAGCGCCCCAAGCCATGGATCAAGACGCGCCCCAAGCCAGCTTGTGGTAAGCACCACGGCACCGATCATGATCCCCACCAGCGGAAACCACACCGCGCTACGAGTCAGCTCGGCGGGATCGAAGTCACGCAGGGGGGGCGTCGGCAGCCGGGTGAGAAACTGGATGGCGAGGATCAGACCACGCACTCACGCCCCTCCGGCATGGAAGTCATGCAGGCGCACGCCGGCCTCATCAACAATAAACTCCAGCCGGGCGGCGTGGTTGAGCTCCAGCCGCCAGAGGGCAGTCAGCGGCAGGCCCATCAGGCGGCAGAACAGCAGGCGCATGGCCCCGCCATGGGTGACGACCCGCACATGGGGCACCCGGGGCAGGCGTTCCCAGGCGTGCCAAACGTGCTCAGCGGCGCTCTCCAGCGGTTTCCCGCCCAGCGGCGGATGGCCGGTCGAGTCGCGCCCGAAGGCTTTCAGCGCCTTGGGGCTCTTAGCCATGATCTCGGCGGCGGTCGGGCCTTCCCAGGCGCCGAACCCCACCTCCATCCTGTCAGCATCGAGCGCGCACGGTACATCTTGCAGGGCGGCAAAGTCCTCGGCGAAGCTCGCGCAGCGGCGCAACGGTGCGCTTATGACTTGCTCGAAGCGTTCGCCAGCCATGATCTGATGCATCCTGCGCATGCCGTGATCGGATAGGGGGACGTCCGCATGGCCGTGATCGTGGCCGGGCTGGATCGTGGCGCCGTGGCGCAGCAGGGTGATGCGGCGCGGCATCGTGGCCGTGTGGTGGACGTGCGGGTTCATGTCTTGTCGCTCAGCACAGGGCCTTGCGCGCGAAGGCGGCCCCGCTGAGTCCATCAGCCGTGTCATGAAGGGCAAGGCTCTGCCGTATCACCTGAAGTTTACGTGCATAGCGGGCATCGTCTACACCGATGCCGCGTCCGGTTATGCCGTGCCCTAACGCACACGTCATCATGCCGAGGGCGGAGCTGGACTTGCCTTTGCCGTTGCCGGTAAGCACCAGCAGTAGGCCCTTTTCCTGGTCGGCACGGGCGATGGCCGCGTCAATCAGGGCCTTTTTGCGCGCCATGCGTGCCTTGTGACGGGCGTCGCGATCATGTTCGTTCATGCCAATCTCCGGAAAAAGCCCCGGCGGGACCGGGGCAGAGGATTCAGCGGCTGACGGGCTGGTAGCGCAGGGTGATGAGGAAGGCTCTGCCAGGCTGGTTGTACAGGTAGGCCGTCTCGTAATCCGCGTCGAACAGGTTGCTGACCTTAGCTTGCAGACGCCAGTCGCGTTGCAGACGGTATTCGGCGCGTAGGTCCAATGTAGCGTAGGGGGAAAGTTCCACAGTGTTGGCCAGGTCATCGTAACGCTTGCTCGCGGCATACAGCCGCCCGCCGAAGGACCAGACGCCAAGGCTGCGATCCACATCCACGCTCAGGCTCTGCTTGGCGCGGCGGGGGAGGGTTTTACCGGTGCTGCGGTCCTCCGGGTCGAGCAGGGTGAGTGCGGTGTTGACGTCGAACCCGGCGATTCGCCCGCTTAAGCTGCCTTCGAGTCCACGGATGCGCGCCTCGTTGATATTGCCTGGGGAAAAGGTGGCAGCGTTATAAGCGATCAGATCCTCCACCATGCTTTGGAAGGCTTGCACGCCCCAGCGGGCGGTACCGAGCTTGCCTTGCAGTCCGGCCTCGATCGTGCGCGAGCTTTCCGGCCTAAGCTGGGCATTGCCATAGCCGGGGTAGTACAGTTCATTGAAGGTTGGGGCCTTGAAGGCTGTGCCGAAGCCTGCCGTCAGGCGCAAGGCTGGGGAGAGGGCATAGCCCCAGGCGAGGTTACCGGTGTTCTTGCTGCCGAACTGCTCGTTGTCATCATGACGCAGGGCGGCCTGTAGGTCGTGGGTGCCAAAACTACCTTGGTACTGGGCAAACAGGCCGGTGTTCTCGCGGGAGGTGACGGCATAGCCCTGCACGCCAGGCTGCCAGCTCACAAGATCACCGCCATCCACTTTGTCGCGCTGCCAATCCACCCCCAAGGTGAGGAGTTGGTTTTGCGCCAAGCTGAAGTCGTTTTGCCAGCTTGCGCTGTCACGGTGGGTATTGAAGGTGGAACGGTAGCTGCCGTTTTTGAAATTGTCAGATAAATCCTGACTCTGTCCCCCCTGGAGCGCCATGCGCCAGTGAGGCAAGGCCGCGAGGTTTAGCTTGGTGCCGACGGTTTGCGTCGTGGTTTCCGCCTCGTTCTGGAACGCGCCATCGAAAAAGTTCTTGCCCTCGCTGCGCAGGGCAAAGGCCTCCACGCTGTGGCCCTGACCAAAGCGGGTGCCGAGGCGCAGGTTGGCGGCCTGCTCCCTGTAGCCATCGCGATCGGGCTCGATGGTATAGCAGCCCGCTCCATTGGGGGATGGCTTGCCGTTGCAGGCATTGAAACCGTCTGTGCTCAGGCCGCTGATGCCAACGTTGAACCAGCTATCCTTGCCGCCACCGGAGAGGCTGGCGCTGCCCTTGTAGGTCTTGTCACTGCCTGCGGACGCGCTGAAGGATGGCGTCAGCGCCCCACCGCCCTTGCGGGTGAAGATCTGAATCACCCCGCCGATGGCCTCGGAGCCGTACAGAGCCGAGCGCGGACCACGCACCACCTCAATGCGCTCGATCAGCTCCATGGGAATGTTCTCGAAGGGGGTGCTTCCCGTGGTGGCAGAGCCGACTTTGATGCCATCGATCAACACCAGCACATGATTGGCATTGCTGCCGCGCAGAAAGACAGAGGTGGTCTTGCCTGCACCGCCGTTATTGGCAATAAACACGCCAGGCACGGTTTGCAGGGCATCGGCCAGCGTAGACATCTGGGTGCGCTCGATGTCCTCGCGGGTGATGACGGTCACCGGCGCTAGGGTCTCGTCCGCAGTCTGCGCCGTGCGGGTGGCGGTGACGATGACATCCTCAAGGCTGTCGGCAGCAAATGAAATGGAAGGTACAAGCACGGCCGCGATGGCCGCGGAGAGGGCGCGTTGTTTCATGGTCGGGCCTCAAGAGGCGCGCACACCCGCACGCCTGGTGAAGTGGAATTCCGGGCCGGTCTCCGGGCTTGCGCATGAGGCGGCGTCGCCTTCCCATCCCGCCTTGTGGGGACAGTGGCCATGATGACGCGCCGTTCGAGCGCTTACCGTTGCGGGGGCAGCACAGGTCTTGCACCTGTTTCCCGTTTAACCCCTGGCCTAATGAGCGGCGCGGGGCACCCGAAACATGGATTCGCCCGCGACTGTACGCGAACGAGGCGCGGATTGTAGGGGATCGGCGCGGAAAAGAAAAAGGCCCGGGAGCATTCCGGGCCTTTCTGCTGTGGGAGTCGCCTGTGGCGGCGATCGCGGCGGTATGCCGCTCTCACAGGATCAGTGCAGAGCGCGCGGCTCCACCTGCTGAATGCCACTGATCAGCCAGTCGCCTTGGGCAGTGTCGGCTGCGTGCTGGACATGCCAGATCTCGGCGAAGTCTTCCGGCATGTTGTCGTCCTCGCGCACGCGACCCTGGAACAGGACGGATGCGACGATCGTATTGCCCTCGCGCACCAGGTCGAGCAGCTGGACATCCAGGCTCTGTACATCGGTGCTGTTGTTCGCATCCCCGATTCTAGCGCGTTGGGCGCGCAGCTCCTCGAACATATCCGGAGTGAAGTACTCGCGCATCTTTTCCATATCGTTCGCATCCCAGGCCATCTGTAGGGTCAGGAAGTGCTTGCGGGCACTCTGCAGAAAGCCGTCCTCATCGAACCAGGCTGGGGCGTCGCTTAGCGCGGTGCGGCTACGGTCAAAGCCGGTACTGGCTAATGGGGCCGTCTGCACCGGCTGCTCGGCCGTGCCATACGGCGCACCACCTGCGGCAGCGTATTGGTAGCCCGCTGGCTGCTGGGTCTGGGCGGCCTTGGCGCGCAGCATACGGATGACCATGAAGATGCCGAAGGCGAGCAGGGCAATCAGCAGGATGTCCATGACCTGGAGGCCCTCGAAGGCGCCGCCGAAGAACAGGGCGGCAAGCAGGCCGCCGGCAGCGAGGCCGGCGAGCGGGCCCAACCACTTGCTGGCACCGCTGGCTGCGGTGGTCGCGCCCGCGGCGGCCGCGCCGGTGGCCGCCGTGCCGTTGGTGGCGCGGGCTGGAGCGCTTGGCGGGGTGGCCTCACGGGCGAAGCTTTGCTTCTGCTGGCCCATGCTTTGACCGGAGCCAAGGCGCTTGGCTTCGACCGGCTGCAGGGACAGGCCGAGGCCAAGGATCAGGGCGGTGAGGAAGGGGAGGATCTTCTTCATCGTCATGGGGTTTTCCTATGGTTGGTAAACG
>JARJMX020000180.1 GCA_029335925.2 Gammaproteobacteria bacterium | reverse complement strand
GTGTAGATCTGCACCAAGGAAGCCCCCGCATCGATCTTGGCCTGGGCATCCGCGCCGCTCAGGATGCCGCCAGCAGCAATGATCGGCAGCTCCCCTCCAAGGGCCTTGCTGAACTGGCGCACGATCGCGGTGGAACACGCAAACACCGGCGCGCCGGATAGCCCGCCTTTCTCATCCGCGTGCGGCAGGCCCTCAACGCCCTCACGGCTGAGGGTGGTGTTGGTCGCGATCAGGCCGTCGATGCGGTGGCGGCGCAGGGCGTCGGCGATGGTGATGACCTCCTCGGGCGTAAGATCGGGCGCCACCTTGACTACAAGCGGGACGTAGCGGCTGTGCTGCTCAGCCAGGCGCGCCTGCTCAGCCTTGAGGCGAGCGAGCAGCTCGTCAAAGGCATTGCCATGCTGGAGGGTACGCAAACCGGCAGTATTCGGCGAGGAGATGTTGACCGTCACGTAAGAGGCATGCGGATAGACGCGCCGCAGACAAAACAGGTAGTCATCCGCTGCCTTCTCGACTGGGGTGTCGAAGTTCTTGCCGATATTCAGGCCCAGGATGCCACCCTGCTGAGTGAAGCGGCTTGCTTCGACATTGGCGATGAATTGCTCGACACCAAGGTTGTTGAACCCCATGCGGTTGATGATGGCCCGCGCCTTCGGCAGGCGGAACAGGCGCGGCTTGGGGTTGCCAGGCTGGGGCCGTGGGGTGACCGTACCGACCTCGACGAAACCGAAGCCCAAGCTGCCGAGGGCGTCGATGTAACGAGCGTTCTTGTCCAGCCCCGCAGCCAGTCCGACCGGGTTGGGGAAAGTGAGCCCCATCACCTCATGCGGGCTGTTGGGCACGCGCGAGCGCATCCAGGCGGCCAATGGCCCGCGCAGGAGAAGGCGCATCCCCTCCAGGGCCACCTCATGGGCCATCTCCGGAGGCAACAGGAACAGTGCCCGACGGACGAGATCGTAGGTCAGGCTCATGGTATTCAATGATCCTGGGTTGAAGAGGTGGTACCGCTGTCCGCCGGAGGCGCCGCTGCTCCCGTATTGGCGATGTACTGCTCTTCCACCTCCTTCTTAAGTAGGATGATGGAGATACGACGGTTGATGGGATCCGCAGGATCAGCGGGGTTGAAAGGTACGGAGTCGGCCAGCCCTGAGACACGCATGATCTTGCCTTCGGCAATGCCGCTGGCATTGAGCACACGCCGCGCAGCGTTGGCACGATCGGCGGACAGCTCCCAGTTGGAATAGTCCCCACGGCCGCTGGCGAAAGGGCGTGAATCGGTATGTCCGAGCACGGTGATCTTGTTCGGCAGCTCGTTCACGATCGGCGCCACCTTGCGCAGAATGGCCTCGGCATAGGGCGCCATGCGCGCGGAGGCGAGATCGAACATCGGCCGCTTGTCCTGGTCGACGATCTGGATCCGCAAGCCCTCGGGCGTGATGTCGATCTTGAGCTGGTTTTTGAATTCCTTGAGCACATTGTCCTGCTCGATCATCTTCTCGAGCTTTTCCTTGGTCTCCTGCATACGCTTGGCCTCCTGCTCACGCAGGCGCTTTTTGGCCTCTTCAGGGTCCATGACCTCCGCCTTCTTCACCTGCCCGTCCACGCGGGTGAGATCCTGCCCCCCACCCTTGATGACGCTGGTGCGATCTCCGGTCGAGGAACCGCCGGAGAGTGAGACCATCAGCGGGTTCTGAAAGTACTGGGCGATGCCCTGCAAATCCTCCTTGCTGGTGGAGCCAAGCAGCCACATTAGGAGGAAGAAGGCCATCATCGCGGTGATGAAATCGGCGTAGGCGATCTTCCACGCCCCGCCGTGGTGGCCATGACCACCCTTCTTGACCTTCTTGATGATGATCGGGCGCTGGTGTTCGGTCTGCATGGCGACGGTAACCGCGAGTTACGCTTACTTGTTGTTTTTCACGAACTCTTCCAGCTCGCGGAAGCTTGGCCGCACGTGCGAAGGCAGAGTCTTGCGCCCAAACTCCACCGCCACCTGCGGCGGGTAACCGTTCATGAAGGCGATCAGGGTGGTCTTCAGGCAGTTGTAATACTGGGTCGAGGCCTCGGCCTGCTTACCCATCACGTTCGCCAGCGGTGCGGCAAAACCGTAAGAGGCAAGAATACCGAGGAAGGTCCCGACCAGCGCCGCGGCAACCAGCTTGCCGAGTTCGGCGGGCGGAATGCCTACCGATTCCATGGTATGCACCACACCCAGCACCGCCGCTACGATACCAAAGGCCGGCAGGCTGTCGGCCAGCTTGGACATCATGGTCGCCGGCACCTCGGCCTCATGGTGGTGGGTCTCAATCTCGATATCCATCAAGTTATCGATTTGGTGCACATCAAGGCTTGAGCTGATCATCAAACGCATGTAGTCGGCAATGAAGTCGGTGGCGTGATGATCGGCCTTGACTTTAGGCGCCTTATTGAAGATCTCGCTGGTGTGCGGCTCCTCGATATCGCCCTCGATCGACATCAGACCATCCTTGCGCGCCCGAGCGAACAGATTGAACAGCAGACCGAGGGTCTGCATGTACATATCCTTGTCGTACTTGGACCCCTTGAACGCCGCACCCAAACCGCTGCCAAAAGCCTTCAGGTCTTTACGGTATTGCCGGCCACCAGGGCCCCGATCGCGGCACCGAAGATAATGAGCACCTCGATGGGCTGGACCAGGACCGCCAAATGCCCGCCCGCCATAAGGAAGCCGCCGAGAATCACACCGGCGACGATCACCCATCCGATGATTGTGAACATTCCTGACTGGTCCCCTGACTTTGATCTGTGCCCGCGCCCCAGAGGGGCCGACCATGCCAACATAGGCATATGCTAGCAGTTAATCGTAATCGGCAGGCACCCCACAAGGCTTGAGTACCTTTTTGCGAATAAAGCCCGGGGTATAATTTTTGAATGAATGCCCATACCCGCCGCCAATTCTTCGAGCGCCTGCGTGCGCTCAATCCCCACCCAACCACCGAACTGAAGTACTCAACCCCCTTCGAGCTCCTCATCGCCGTGGTGCTGTCCGCGCAGACCACCGACAAGGGTGTGAATCAAGTCACCGCCCGTCTCTTTCCC
>JARJMX020000176.1 GCA_029335925.2 Gammaproteobacteria bacterium | reverse complement strand
CGTTGAGCACGCTCATGCTCGCGCGGATTGCCCCAGGGCAGGAGCAGGGCGAGCCCGTGCTGGGCTAAGGCGAGGCCGACCGCGATCCAATACGCCTCGGGCCATTCCTTGTCGATGCGGCTGGTGCCATGCAGGGCCACGACGTAGCGTTCGGGCAGGCCAGGCAGGCTTGGGGGGAAGCGCTCAGCAAGTGTGCTGAGGCCATAGTCCACGGCTGCGTCGTTCAAAGGGTAGCCCAAAGCAGCGGCCAAAAGACGCCGGGAGCGTTCGATGGCGTGCAGCCCACGCGGCACGTGCACGCGGTGGGTGTAGAACAGGCTCGCTAGCGGCTCACGGCAGGAGCTCTGGTCATACCCCCAGCGTGGCCCCCGTGCCCAGCGGGCGAAAAGGGCGCTCTTAAGAAGCCCCTGGCTGTCGATCACTGCGTCGTAGGTGGTCTGGCCAAGTGCCTGCCGGGCGGCCGCAAGTTCGCGCCAGGCGGTGGCCTCGCCCAGCCGCTTGCGCCAGCGGCGCAGAGCAATCGGGAGGATGCGCGCCACGGCCGGGTGCCAGCTCGGCACCGCAGCAAAGCCCTCCTCCACCACCCAATCGGCGGTCAGTCCCGGTATGGCGCGAGCCGCGTCGGTGAGGGCAGGGAGCATGTGCACCACATCCCCGAGCGAGGAGGTCTTGACGATCAGGATGCGCATCGCGCCTCCAGCAGCTCGCGGTAGAGGGCCTCGTGCCGCTTAGCAATGTCGTCCCAGGCGTAACGTGCGGCGACCAACGGTCCGGTACGGGCCAACTGTTTCCACTGGGCTTCATCAGTGAGTAGGCGCTGAATGGCTTGGGCTAAGCTGGAGGCATCGTCGGGATGATCCATAAGCCAAGCCTCCTTCTCACTCAGGTCGGCGGCCATGCCGCACCAAGGCGCACGGCTGACCACCACCGGCAGGCCATGCGCCATGGCCTCCAGCACCACCATGCCGAAGGTGTCTTCGCGGGTGGGGTGGATCAAGAGGTCAGCCGCGGCATACACGATGCTCATGGCCCGCTGGGGGCCGAGAAAGTGCACCTGCCCTTCCAGCCCCAGGCGGGTGGCAAGACGGCGGTAGTGGTGAATCTGCTCAGGGCTCCCGCCCACCACGGCCAGTTGGGGGCACCGAGAAAGTACAGAGGCGCTATCTCGCAGGGCCTGCAAGGCGGTATCCAGGCCCTTGCGCGCAAGGTCATTGGCCACGAATAGTAGCAGGGGGATGCCCTTGGGCAACCCCAGCGCCCGTCTCGCCTCGGCCTGCGTGGGGGGCTTATCCGGCAAGCTGACCCCGGGCGGGATCACCGCAAGACAGGTCGCGCTCTCGGGGTAGCTCATGGCCACCTCGTACCGCAAGGTCGCAGACACCGCCACAACCTTGCGTCCAGGACAGGGACGGAAACGACTTCGCTCAAGCCAGAGATAGGTTGCAAGGCGTGGGCTGGTGGCGATCTTCAGCCAGCGTAACCCTCGCCGCAGCCCGCGGAGGCCGCCCAACAGGTTGTGGCGCATGGGGCGCACATGCACAGTCTGCACATCGCCTGCCCAGCCGTTTTCATGGGCATGGATGATATCGAACCCGACTCGCGTGTGGCGCTGCGCAAGGTAGGCGAATAGGAGCTGATTGATCCAGCGCGGCTTTCTTAAGGCGGGTAAGCGGTGGTAGATCAGCCCGGGGGCTTGGTGGGCGATATGCTGGGCGAAGACGTGCACCTCATGCCGTACTGCAAGCCGTTCGGCCAGCGCCACGGCATAGCGTTCCGCACCCCCGCCCATGGGGTCGAAGTTGCGGGTGAGGATCGCGATACGCAGGCGTGGTTTCACCGTCGCTCCCGCCGATCCTCGTAGTTTGTCCACAGCTTGAGGGCGAATTGCGCAAGGTGGGTGGCCTGGGCCACCAGCACGCGGGAGAGCTGGAAGAGGTCGTCAGCCTCCGTGACCCGCCCACGCCTTACGGTCACGGCCGTGGCAAATCCCGCAGTGCGCACCATATTCACGTGTTCGGGTCGAAAGCGCCCGTAGGGGTAGCAGAAATGACGCACCGGGGCTTGGATGACCCTTTCCAGTTCGCTGCGGCTTTGCCGGATCTCTGTTTGGGCCTCTTCATCGGGCAGTGCGGAGAGATCGACGTGGTGGCGGGTGTGCGCCCCCACCTCCATCCCAGCGGCGACCCAGGCGGCAAGCTCCGCAGCGGTCATCAAGGGCTTTTGCGGTACCCCTAAAGCGGCATCCCAGTCATTGAACCCGCCAAGCTTCCGGCTTACGGCATAGCAAGTCGCGGTGAAGCCCTCCGCCTTGAGGATGGGTAGGGCATGCTCGAGGGTGTTGCGGTAACCATCGTCGAAAGTGATGCCCACCACCTTGCCCTGGCGCTCGCCGTTGAGGTAAGGCACAAGCTCGCTCATCGACAGGCCGCGATAGCCCATGCGGCTAAGCAGCCTCATCTGCGCGGCGAAGCGGCGTGGCGAGACCACCAGACCGCGCATGGGCGTGCCCCGTGCGGGTGGGTTGTCGATCTGATGGTACATCAGGATGGGAATGGGCATGGGATCAGTTTTGCGGACATTTGGCCGACAGAATGACGTCTTTGGGCTTTTGCCAAGATACCATGCGGTGAGCCAATGCGTTGCTCATGGCCTTACGGGAGGGGCGGTGAAACGTTCGCCTGCGTTCATCGCCTGTATAACCGCTTAAGATGCTTGTAGTAGGCGTTTTCGGCAGTGGCGACTGCCATAATGAATCCTTCGCGGCCATCGAGAAAGCCGCCTTTAAGTAAGTAGGTGCGGATGAAGGCCCACAGGCCGTGACCTATGGCCCCCCTGAAGGTGCTTCGTTTGCCGGCTTGGGCGAGGCGCTCGGCACCGGCGTGGCTGTAGCGGTTCAGTTTCTCCAGCAGCTGGTCAAGATCGCGCACGGTCTCATGTTCCAAGGGATTGCGCAAACGGCCCATGGCTGTGGTAAAGACCAGCCGCTCATGCACTACATCCTCAGAAAAGCGTGCCGCATCACGGCGAAACAGGCGCGGGACATAATCCGGCCACCACCCGCCGTGCCGCAGGGGGCGACCGAGGAAGCTTGACAGTCTCGGGATGGCGTAGACCGTAAAGCGCGGTGAGGCGAGGGTGGCGCGAATCTCCGTGGCAAGCTCGGGCGTCACCCGCTCATCGGCATCGATAGACAACACCCACTCCCCGGTCGCCATATCCAGGGCGCGGTTCTTCTGCGGGCCAAACCCCGGCCAATCGCCTGTGATCACCACCTTAGTGGTGAAGCGCCGGGCGATCTCGACCGTGCCATCGGTGCTTCCTGCATCCACCACCACAATCTCATCCGCCCAGGCGATGGCCTCCAGCGTTGTGGTTAAGCGCTCGGCTTCATTGAGGGTGATGAGGATGACGGAGAGGGTCGGCATGGTGGGCTAACGGGAAAAGTGTACTTTAGACGGGACTTGCAAAATAGTTGACGGCAGAGGTCGATAGTGCCCAACGAGTGCGAGAAGTTGATTCCTTTGCTTCTCAGCCAATCTAGGGAGCCATTCGAACTCTCATTGACGCGGATCAGGATCTCGTGCGCATGGGCTGCATGCCGTCGGAGGTTGTCGATGCAGAGCTTCAGGCAGGTAAGGTTGTTCCAGGTCGGAACGAACATTAAGGGATGCACCTTCGTTGGTTGCGGGAGCTTGAAGCATGGCCACCCACAAGACCGTGACGGTGAAGCCAAAGGCCATCATACCAATCTGGTGGAGAAGGAACGTTTGGGTGAGGCCAAAGTCGATGATCGCGGTAAGGGTCACTACGCCGGCCATTGCGGCAGCCTTGAGCTCCGGGGCATGGATCGTGACCAGGCGCATACAGGTGCGCAAAGGTAAAAAGTAGAGTGCAAGCAGGGCCAGAAGTCCGAGCAGTCCGTGTCGAATCCAGTGTTGGAGGATCTCGTTGTGGAAATGGGGCTGTTCCAGCACGGGGGGGCGAACCGTGCCCTCATCCACCAAGGCGCGCAGTCGATCATGGACCTGCGCCTCGCTCAGGCCCAGGAGCCCAGCTTCCCTGACCAGCTTGGCCCCGGCACGCCATAGTTCCAAACGTGCGCCGACGGAGCTTTCGGCTCCGGTGTCCTGATGGAAGGTTTTAACCTCGTGTATGGCCTGATGGATGCGATCAGCGACCCCTGTGGCTGGGATGGTGTAGGTCATAAACCCCACCAGTGCAAAGCCGATCAGGCTCCCAAGCCACAAGCGGCGGGGAAGGATGGGGGCGTAGTAGCGATAGAGTGCGAATAGGATCACGGGCAGCCCGATCCATCCCCCTCGTGTGCCCGAGAGTAGGGACGTGACAAGGCCGGCCAGGGAGGCGGCAAGGTAGAGGACCAGCATCCGGCGCAGGCGCCTGGTGTGCAGGGCATGAGCGAGTCCCACCAGGGCCAAAAGGCCAAGGAGCATGGCGACATCACCGAACATGATCGGGTGCTGGAAGCCTTCAGCACGGGGCATCTCCAAGATAAAGCGCTGGTAAAGGGCGATGCCAAGTCCGCCAAAGGCGCCGAGGCTGGCCCCCAGCCAGACGGCCTCGAGCCGGAACGGCCAGCACCACAGGCCCCAGAGCACGACCAGCAGCAAGAGCAGGCGGCTGGGATTGTCGAGGGTGGAGAGTCTCTCCCCGGTGGCGACCATAGATAAACCGATCGCCAAGACATACCCACTAAAGGCCATAAGCAGAGGCCAGGCGAGAGGGGGTAGGGGGGTGCGCCTGCCGGACAGCCAGAGACTTGCGCTGGCGAGCAGTAGAAAGATCGGCCCGACATTGTAGGTATGCCGCGTCACTAGCAACAGAGCGAAGAATGTAACGATGGACGCGGCGGCTCCGTGCCGGGTCAGTCCTTGGTGGAGGGCAGCTTGCATCGTCAGAGGTCTTGAATGGCCTCCATGACCTGGCTGGGGTGGATCTCAAAGAGACAGCGCGTATGCCCCAGCGGACAAACACGCTTGAAGCACGGCGAGCACCCCAGTCCCAAATACAGCACCTTTGCGCGTGCAGAGAGCGGGGGAGTATGGGCCGGGGAGGAGGAGCCAAACAGGGCGATGGTGGGTACATCCAAGGCGGCGGCGACGTGCATGAGGCCGGAGTCATTGGTCACTGCCGCTTGGGCGAGGGCGAGCAGGTCCACGGCATCCTCCAGCCGCGTCTGCCCGCAGAGATTGAGCACGCCTGCGCCTGCTTGGCTGGAGATCGTCTCGCCTGCCGCGCGGTCCTTGGCCGAGCCTAGGATCCAGACCTGCCGCCCGGATGCCACGAGGTGGCGCGCCAGTGCAGCAAAGTGGGACAGGGGCCATTGCTTGGCCGGGCCGTATTCGGCCCCCGGCATCATGGCGATCACCGGTAGGCTGGTATCCAGCGCCAGTTCACGTAGCAGGCGCGCCTGGTTCGCAGGGTCCACCGTCAGGCGCGGCCGGGGATAGGGGGGAGGCATGACGGCATGCGCAGGCAGACCCAAGGCCGTAAAGCGCTGCACGGTCATGGGCAGGCGGGCCTTGTCCAGGGAGCGCATGTCATTGATCAGACCATAGCGATATTCACCGCGAAAGCCGGTGCGCTGAGGAATGCCGGCGAAGAAAGGTACGATGGCGGACTTCAGCGATCCTGGCAAAATGATGGCCTGAGTGTAGCGGCCGCGCAGGCGGCGCCCCAGACGCCAGCGGGTGGCAAGGCCGATCTGCCCGTGGCCGAGGGGCATTTCGATACCCTCATGCACCCCGGGCATGCGGGCTAGGAGGGGGAGCGACCAGCGGGGAGCCAGCACGTCGATCACTGCGCCGGAATGGCGTTGCAGCAGGGTCTGGATCAGGCTGTGGGCCATGACCATATCGCCCACCCAGGCGGGGCCGACGATCAGGATGCGGGGTGCGCTCATCCTTGTCGGCTCAGCCAGGCAAGATAGCGCGGCACACCCTCTTCCACGCTCAAGAAGGGGGCGGTGTATCCTGCAGCGCGCAGAGCGCGCATATCGGCCTGGGTGAAGCTCTGATAGGCGCCCTTGAGGTGTTCGGGGAAGGGGATGTATTCGATCTCGCCGCGACCATGGAAGGCAATGACGGCGTGGGCGACGTCATTGAAGCTCTGGGCCCGGCCTGTGCCGAGGTTGAAGATGCCGCGGACCTCAGGGTGGTCCATCAGCCATAGGTTGACGGCCACCACGTCGTCCACATGGATGAAGTCGCGCCGCTGTTCGCCGGGGCCGAAGCCGTCCGAGCCCTCAAACAGACGGACTTTGCCACTCTCCAAAAGTTGGCGGTGGAAATGGAAGACGACGCTGGCCATGTCCTTCTTGTGCTGCTCGCGCGGGCCGTAAACATTGAAATAGCGTAGCCCCACCACCGGACTATGCAGCGGCCCCAGCGCGCGCACGTACTGGTCGAACTGAAACTTAGAGAAGGCGTACACGTTCAGCGGGCGTTCATGCTCGCGTCCTTCTGTGAACACCGGCCCTGCCCCATAGACGGAGGCCGAGGAGGCATAGAGGAAGGGGATACGGTGTTTGAGACACCAATGCAGCAGGGCTTTGGAGTAGTCGTAGTTGGTGGCCATCATAAAGCGCCCGTTCCACTCGGTGGTGGTGGAGCAGGCACCTTGGTGCAGCACGGCCTCGACCGGACCGAAGTTGTACCCCTGCTGGATCAGAGCGAGGAAGTCGTCCTTGTCCAGATAGTCGCGGAAGTTTGCATCGGCCAGATTGATGCATTTGCGCCCATCCTTGAGGTTGTCCACCACCAGGATGTCGGTGATGCCACGGGCGTTAAGCCCCTGTACGATGTTGCTGCCGATAAAGCCGGCACCGCCGGTGACGATGATCATGGCGTCTCCTGGATACGGGCGATGAGTCCCGAGGTGGAATACCCTTCAACAAACCCCAAAACCTTCACCTCGCCGCCATAGTCGATGACGCATCGGCCCCCTGCAATGTCCTCGGGCCGATAGTCGCCGCCCTTGACCAGCACATCGGGCTTAAGGCGGCAGATCAGGCGCTCGGGGGTGTCTTCGCTAAAGGGTACCACCCAGTCCACGGAGGACAACGCCGCCAGCATGAGCATACGTGTCTTGAGTCCGTTGACCGGGCGTGAGGGCCCCTTGAGCCGACGCACGGAGTCGTCGTCGTTGACGGCCACGATCAGGCGATCGCCGAGGGCGCGGGCCTGGTGCAGGTAGGTGACATGGCAGGGGTGGAGGATGTCGAAGCAACCATTGGTCATGACGATGCGCTCGCCCGCCGCCCGCGCCCGGGCGAGGATCTCCAGCAGGCGGTCTTCATCCATCGGCCCGGTCGGTAGCGAGGTGTGCCCCTGCATAGCCTCGGTCAGTTCATGGAGCGACACGGTGGCCGTGCCAAGCTTGCCGACCACCACCCCTGCGGCAAGGTTGGCCAGCGCAGTGGCCTCGGGCAGGCGCATACCGGCGGCGAGTCCGGCGGCCAGCACGGCGACCACGGTGTCGCCTGCACCGGTCACATCGAACACCTCGCGGGCGCGGGCGGGCAGGTGCAGGGCCGGTTGCCCGGTAACAAGCAGGGTCATGCCGCGCTCACTGCGGGTGATGAGCAGGGCCGTGAGCTCGAGCTGGTCGCACAGCGCCTCGCCGCGCGCGACCAGGGTGGCCTCATCCATGCAGGGGCCGACCACGGCTTCGAATTCGGCCAGATTGGGGGTGAGCACGGTCGCGCCGCGGTAGCGTTCGAAGTCCGTGCCCTTGGGGTCGACCACCACCGGCACCCCGGCCGCGCGCGCCGCTTGGATCATCGCTTGTGCATGTTTAAGCGTACCCTTGGCGTAGTCGGAGAGCACCAGTGCCCCCGCGCCCGCCAGTGCGCTTTGTACCACCTCCGGCATGGCGGCGGCGGATTCGGCGGGGAAGTTGTCCTCGAAGTCGAGGCGGATGAGCTGCTGATGGCGGCTGATGATGCGCAGCTTGGTGAGGGTGCGACTGCCGGGCACGGTCAGCAGGCGGCAGGCGACCCGGCCCGTCTTCAGCCGTTCGCGTAGGGTATTGGCCTCGGTATCGTTGCCCACCAGGGCCGCCAGGGTGGCCCCAGCACCTAGCGCGGTGACATTCAGTGCGACGTTGCCCGCCCCGCCGACGCGCAGCTCGTCGCCCTCTACCTTAACCACGGGCACAGGGGCCTCGGGCGAGATGCGCGAGGTGGCACCATGCCAGTAGCGGTCGAGCATGACATCGCCGGCCACAAGCACATGGGCTCGGGAAAAATCGGGCAGGTCAAGGAGCATGATGGGATCGTGTACGGGTGGTTCTGCATTAAGCTGCCCGCATTCTAAGTGAATTTGCTTCCTTAGGGTGCGCCCGTGTCTTTTATCATTCAACAGATTGACCATCATCTTCAGGCTGTGAGCGCCCTGCGCGGGCTTGCTCCGACTATGGACGCCATCGGCCAGCGGTTGCTTACCGCCTTGCGCGCAGGCGGCAAGGTTCTGCTCTGCGGCAACGGCGGCAGCGCGGCGGATGCGCAGCACGTCGCGGCCGAATTGGTCGGGCGCTTCGCCCATGTGCGGCGCGGCCTGCCCGCCATCGCCCTGACCACCGATTCCTCGGCGCTGACTTCGATTGGCAACGACTTCGGCTTCGATCACGTCTTTGCCCGTCAGGTCGAGGCGCTGGCGCGCAAGGGCGACGTTCTGATTGGGATTTCCACCTCGGGCAACAGTCGGAATGTGATTGAGGCGGTGAAGATGGCGCGCAAGCTGGGCGTGACCACCATCGGCCTGCTCGGCGGCAGTGGTGGGGCGCTTAAGGACTTGGTGGATTACGTCCTGATTGTGCCCTCCTATGACACACCGCGGATTCAGGAATGCCACATCCTGATCGGCCATATCTGGTGCGCGATGATCGATGAAGCCTTCCGGGAGGATGGGGCATGACCGACTGCGGGAAGCTGGTCATCCTCGATCGCGACGGGGTGATCAACGAGGACTCCGACGATTTCATCAAGTCACCCAAGGAGTGGGTGCCGCTGCCGGGCAGCATCGAGGCCATCGCGCGCCTTAAGCAGGCCGGCTGGACGGTCGGTATCGCCACCAACCAGTCAGGCATTGCGCGTGGCCTGTTCGACGAAGCCGCCTTGAACGCGATGCACGACAAGCTGGCCGCCCTGCTGGCGGAGCATGGCGCGGCGATTGACTACATCACCTGGTGTCCGCACGGGCCAGGCTCGACCTGCCGCTGCCGCAAGCCCTTGCCCGGTATGTATGAAGAGATTGCGGAGCACTTTGGCTGTAGCCTTATCGGGGTGCCGGTGATTGGCGACAGTCTGCGCGACCTGGAGGCCGCCGTTGCGGTAGGAGCGCGGCCGATATTGGTGCGCACCGGCAAAGGTGCGCGGACCTTGGCCAAGGGGGGCTTGCCTGCGGATACGTCGGTGTTCGATGACTTGGCGCAGGCGGTGGAGGCCTTGCTGGCGCAGGCGGCGGTTGGATGAATGGATCCGGGGCGGGCCTCCTACAATCAGGGTATCGGAGCGGCATCCTCCCCGCGATGGGGTCTTTAGTCCACCAGCTCGTACACTGTGCCGCAGTAAATGCAGATGGCGCGGCCGCCGTTTTCTTCGACCGGGATGTACACCCGCGGGTGGGAGTTCCACAGGCTCTCGCCTTCACGCGGGCAGTGCACCGGCAGCTCGTGGCGGGTGACCTTCACCACCTTGGCGGCGTTCGGGGTCTTAAAGTCCTGCGGGTGGGATGCGGTGTCCGGGTTCATGCCTACACTCCCAAAGAATCAGGCCACGTGGGTCAGCCAGCCCAGGTGCTTGGGATGGCGGCCGTGGACGACGTCGAAGTAGAGGGCCTGCAGGCGCTCGGTGATCGGGCCGCGGGAGCCGCTGCCGATCGGGCGGTTGTCTACCTCGCGGATTGGGGTGACCTCAGCCGCAGTGCCGGTGAAAAAGGCCTCGTCAGCGACATACACCTCGTCGCGGGTGATGCGCTTTTCCACGACCTTAAGACCCAGCTCGTCGGCCAGCTGGATGACCGTACGGCGGGTGATGCCATCCAGCGCGGAGGTAAGGTCGGGGGTATAGAGTATGCCGTCGCGAACGATGAAGATGTTCTCGCCCGAGCCCTCGGCCACGTAGCCTTCAGCGTCCAGGAGCATGGCCTCGTCGTAGCCGTCCTGCAGCGCCTCGCGCAGGGCCAGCATGGAATTCATGTAGTTGCCATTGGCCTTGGCCTTGCACATGGTGATGTTGACGTGGTGGCGAGTGAAGGAGGAGGTCTTTACCCGGATGCCACGCTCCATGCCTTCGGCGCCGAGATAACTGCCCCAGGTCCAGGCAGCGACGATGCAGTGCACCCGCAGACCATCGGCTCGCAGGCCCATGCCCTCCGGGCCGTAGAAGCACATTGGGCGGATATAAGCCGATTCAAGCTTGTTTTCGCGCACGACGGTGCGCTGGGCCTCGTTCAGCTCGGAGGCGCTCCAGGGCATATCCATGCGCAGGATTTTGGCCGAATTGAGTAGGCGCTTGGTGTGGTCCGCAAGGCGGAAGATGGCGCTGCCCTTGTCGGTCTTGTAGGCGCGCACGCCCTCGAACACGCCCATGCCGTAGTGGAGGGTGTGAGTGAGGACGTGGGTCTTGGCTTCGCGCCAGTCAACCAACTGGCCGTCGTACCAAATCAGACCGTCACGGTCGGCCATGGTGGGCATTGCCATCGAAAAACTCCTAAAGAATGCGCTCCAAAAAGATCGCTGGATTATGGCATGGAAGGGGAGAGGGCTGAAGGCGGGGAAGCCTCCCGGGGCGATACTTTGGCCCCTCGTGGCGACGATGGCGTGGCTTCTGCGGGTCTGCCGGTAGGAGGCCCGCCCACGGGCCGAACGTTCCCCGCGTGCTATTGCGACGGGGTGTCGTGGTTACTCAGGCCAGCATCCGCCGCGCCCACACCTCGCGTACCAGGGCGCGCTCCTCGGCAAACTCGGTGGCGTCCACCACAGTTTTGCGACCTTCGAGCACCAGGCGATGACCACGGTCGCGCAGGCGGCGGTAGATCTCAGCAAGGCTTGTGCTCTCCTCGGTGGTGAGAAGGCCAACGGCGGCAAGGTCCTCAAGCTGACGGATGTTGTCGCTAAAACGCACGATCACTGGATATGCATGGGCATGGGCCAAGAGGTGGTACTGGACGATGAATTCGATATCGGTCAGCCCGCCCGTGCCAGTCTTAAGGTGAAACTTGCTGGGGTCTTTCTGGTCAAGCTCGGCACGCATCTTCTCGCGCATCCCGACGACGTCATGGCGCAGTTTCTCGGCATCGCGCGGCAGGCGAAGGATGGCCTCGCGCACGGCCTCGAAGGTCCCCTTAAGGCGTGGCTCGCCCGCCACCCAGCGGGCCCGACACAGGGCTTGATGCTCCCAGGTCCAGGCATGCTGGCGCTGGTAGTCCTCGAAGGCGGTAAGGCTGGAGACCAAAAGCCCTGCGGCCCCATCAGGCCGCAGGCGGGTGTCTACCTCATAAAGTATTCCCCCGGGCGTCTGGGTGGTCAGGCGCAGAATCATCTTCTGGGTGAGGCGAGCGAAGAATTGAGCATTGTCCAGCGGGCGGTCGCCGTCGGTTTCCTGCTGCTCGCCTATGGAGTCGTGCAGGAACACGAGATCGAGGTCGGAGCCGTAGCCGAGCTCAATGCCGCCAAGCTTGCCGTAGCCGATCACGGCGAGGCCGGGTGTATGGGTGAGGCCATCGACAATGCAGCGCGGGCTGCCGTGGCGGGCGACCAGTTCGGACAGGGCCTCGCGGTACACCTCATCGAGCAGGGCTTCGGCGATCCAGGTGAGATGGTCGCTGACCTTCATCACCGGCAGCACGCCCATAATGTCCGCCGCGGCCACGCGAAGCACGCTGACCTGCTTGAAGCGGCGCAGCTCGTCCATCTGCCGCTCCATGTCGCCCTCGGGCACATTGGCAAGCATGGCGGAAAGCTCCTCGCGCAACTCCGCCGGTCCCGGCGGGGCGTACAGGCTGCGCGCATCCAAGAGCTCATCGAGCAGGATGGGATGGCGGGTGAGCTGCTCGGCGATCCAGGGACTGGCGGCAGTGAGGCGCACCAGCTGATCGAGCGCGGGTGGGTTTTCCAGCAGCAAGGCAAGGTAGACGCTGCGTCCGCCGATGCGGGTCAAGAGTTCGAGGATACGCGGCAAGATCTCGACGGCGGACAGCTCATGGGCCAGGCGCGCGAGCAGCTGCGGCAGGAGTCGAAACAGGCGTTCGCGTGCGGTGTCGCTCAGGGTACGGAGGAAGCGCTCGCTCAAAAAGGCGTGCAAGAGGTCGCGCACGCGTGGGGCATCGGCCATGGCGAATCCCTCGGCACATAACACCTCTATGGCGGCCTCGCCGGTCACAAGGTTGCTGCACACGTCGGCCAGCAGGTTGCGCTCTTCTCCCTGGTCGGCCTTTAGCACGCGGAACACGCGGCGGAAGATCCGGTGCACCTGGGCACGGACGTGGTTGAAGGTGGTGATGAATTCATCCCAGCTCGCGTAGCCCATGGCGAAGGCCAGGCGCAGGCGTTCGTGTGCATCTTCGGGCAGGAGCTGGGTTTGCTGGTCATACGCCGCTTGCAGGCGATTCTCTACCCGGCGCAGCATGTCGTAGCCGTGGATGAGCTGCTCCACCTCCTCGGCGCTCAGGACCTCATTGGCGCCCAGCACGCGCAGGATGGGGAGGATGCCGCGCTGCTGCAGCGATTTTTCCCGCCCGCCACGCAAAAGTTGGAACACCTGGCCGATGAATTCCACCTCGCGGATCCCGCCGGGCCCGAGCTTCACATTGTCTCGCATGCCCTTCTTGGCCATCTCGCGCTCGATCATCGCCTTCATCTCGCGCAGCTGGCCGAAGGCACCATAATCGAGGTAGCGGCGGTAGACGAAGGGGTGAAGCTGGCGCATCAGCCGCTCTCCGGCCGCAAGATCGCCTGCGATGGGACGGGCCTTGATCATGGCGTAGCGTTCCCACTCCCGCCCGTGCAGGGTGTAGTAGGTCTCCATCTGGTCGAAGGTCATGACCAGCGGGCCCTCATCGCCCCAGGGGCGCAGACGCATGTCCACACGGAACACGAAGCCCTCTTCGGTGATCTGATTAATGGCGCGGATCAGGCGCTGGCCCAGGCGGGTGAAATATTCGCTGTTCTCCAATGGCTTTGGGCCGTCGGTCTCGCCGTCCTCCTCGAAGGCGAAGATCAGGTCGATGTCAGAAGAGAAATTCAGTTCATGCCCGCCAAGCTTGCCCATGCCAAGCACAACGAGGCCGAGCGCCTGCCCCTGCGCATTGCGCGGGGTGCCGTGGCGGCGGGAAAGCTCCGTGTTCCACCACTCGAGTGCACCCTGCACGCAGGTCTCGGCCAGCCAGGTCAGCTCACGCAAGGTCTCGTTCGTTTCCGCCCAGTTGGCCAGATCGCGCCAAGCGATGCGCACCATCTCGCGGCGACGGAACCGGCGCAGGGTGCGCAATAGGCCGGTCTCGTCCTCTACTTCTTCCAGCGCGGCGCGCAACCGTTCGGGGAGGGCCGTGTCGGCATAGGGTGCACACAGATCGCCTTGTCCGAGCAGGTCCAGCAATAACCCGGGCTGACGGATGAGAGACTCGGCGACAAAGGGGCTTGCGGCCAGCACGCGCGGGAAGGCCTCGGCGGCCTGGGCGTGGTTCATGAGGGCGCTGCGGTCGTCCGCGTGCAGGCGTTCGAGTGCACGCAGCACTTCTTCGCGCAAGGCAGGGGGTAGGGTGTCCATGACTCCTCCAGAAGGCCGATGGGGTTTACAGGCTACCGGGCTGCGCCTGCCGGACCAAGAGGCGGACTGACAGGCTGTTGAAACGCTTTCAATAGCTTGTGTTAGGCCTTGACTGTAGATGGTGTAGGAGGCTTGCCTTCGGGCCGATGAGGGGCTTTATAGTGCAGCTCGCGGGGCATGGCGGTTTCGCCCAGTTCAACCGCCCGTAAGTCGCTCCACCCGCCAGGGTGCATTCTTGGTGTGGGCGAGGTGGTCATGCAACCAGGCGGTGGCCTCATGCAGGGTGTCTTCGAGCTTCCACGGCGTGTTGATGATGACCATGCCGCTGCCGTTGAGCTTGATGCCGCTGGTCGGTGGGTGGATGCACAGCTCGCTCACCAGCAGGTCGGGCAGATCAGCGGTGCGCAGCATGCGCAAAAAACGATCAAGCGGCGGACGGTCCTTGATCGGGTACCAGGCGGCCAGCACGCCCTGGGGCCAGCGCTTGTGCGTGGCGATGAGTGCATCTGCCAGCCGCGTCAGCTCGTTGGTCGCCTCGAATGGCGGATCGATCAATACCAATCCGCGCTTGGCCTCGCGCGGCGGTAGCAGGGCTTTGAGCGCTTCCCAGCCGTCGCGGGCGTGGATAGCGATGCCCTTCCGTCCCTTCAGCGCCTCACGCAGGGCGGTATGGGTGGATGGTTCAAGCTCGCACAGCACCAGGCGATCCTGTGGCCGGAGGGTGGCGGCGGTCAGCACGGGCGAGCCAGGGTAGAGACGCAGCCTACCCTCAGGGTTGAGCGTGCGCACCTGTTGCAGGTAGGCGCGCACTACGGCGGGGGCCTTGGTTTCGCCAACAAGGCGTCCGATGCCTTCGCCCCACTCACCGGTGCGCCGGGCTTCGCCGCCGAGTAGGTCATATATTCCAGCACCGGCGTGGGTCTCCAGCACGATGCAGGGAGTGTCCTTACGTAGCAGGGACTCGATCAGGGCCAGCAGAGTGATGTGCTTGTGGACATCGGCAAAATTGCCGGCATGGAAGGCGTGACGGTAGTTCATGCCGCTATGCTAAAGGAAAGTTAAAAAAGGATGTCGTCGATGAGTTCAAAAAGCGAGCGTGTCGTTGCCTTGGTCCTAGTGCTTGGGGTGATGGCTTGGTCTTGGATTGAGCCTGTAGATCGCCTGACCTGGTGGCTGGAGTCACTTCCTGTCGTGATCGGTCTGCCGCTGATGCTGCTTAGCATGCGAGTTTTCCCGCTTACCCCCCCTACTCAATCGCGTCATTGTCCTGCATATGGTCTTTCTCCTGGTGGGGGCACATTACACCTACGCGCTGACGCCACCAGGGCTATGGCTTCAGGAGGTTTTTGATCTTTCCCGCAACCCCTACGATCGCCTCGGCCATCTGCTCCAAGGGATTACCCCGGCCTTGCTGGCGCGTGAGGTCTTCATTCGTCTGCGGGTAGTGAATGGGAACGGCTGGGTGTTCTTTCTCGCTATGGGCGTAGCACTCGCCTTCAGTGCTCTCTATGAATTGATGGAATGGTCCGCGGCGATGGCCTACGGCGCACAGGCTGAACACTTCCTCGCCATGCAAGGGGATATCTGGGATACCCAGTGGGATATGCTCATGGCATTACTTGGGGCTGTGATGGCCTTGGTGATGTTCGGCGGTATCCAGCAGCGCCAGATTCGTGAATTGAAAGGGGGGGGTTATGAGTAAGTTGGCTGAAACATCTGTGCCTATCTTGGCGGAAATCGCAGCGCTTTGGAGCCCGCGCGCCTTCGATACTGCACGTCATGTCGAGCCCGAGAAGCTGGCTGCCCTGTTCGAGGCGGCGCGCTGGGCCCCGTCCTGCTGGGGGGATGAGCCTTGGCGCTATATCGTCTGCGACCGGGCGCGGGATGAGGCGGCCTGGCAACGGGCGTTTGCCGTGCTGGCCCCAGGTAACCAGGCCTGGTGCAAGGCCGTGCCTGTACTTCTGATTGTTCTTGCTGATACCGTGTTTACGCATCATGACCAGCCTAACCCTTGGGGGGGGGGTATGACACGGGGGCAGCGAGCGAGAATCTGTGTCTTGAAGCCGTGCATCAGGGGCTCATCGCCCACCAGATGGGCGGTTTCGATGTGGAGGCCGTGCGTGTCGCCTTCAACGTGCCTGAGCGCTATCAGCCAATGGCGATGATTGCCGTCGGTTACCCGGGGCGGGCGGAGCAGCTGGAAGGCTCTTTTTACGAAAACGAGATCGCCCCACGCCGTCGTCGCCCGTTGGGTGATACTTTCTTCGCGGGTGGCTTCGGTCGGTCTTGGAGGATGAGCTAAGGGATGGAATGGCTCCCCGCCTTTGCTCACGCCACGCTGGGTTTGGCCCTTGATGCCGCGCCATGGCTGCTCTTGGGGCTGGTGCTTGCCGGTCTGCTCAAGGCTTTCCTGTCCGAGGCGTGGCTGGTACGTTGGGTCGGAGGCGAGAGCCTTGGGGCTGTGGTGCGAGCGGCGTTGGTTGGCGCGCCCCTACCGCTGTGTTCTTGCAGTGTGCTGCCGACCGCGCTCGGCCTACGCCGCCAGGGCGCGGGCAAGGGGCCGACTCTCGCCTTCATGATCGCCACCCCCGAAACCGGGGTCGATTCCGTGGCTGTGACCTACGCCCTGCTTGGCCCGGTGTATGCCGTACTGCGGCCGCTGGGGGCGCTGATCTCCGCGGTGACGGTGGGGTGGGCGGCCTCCCGGATGGGCGACGATGATGGCCATCCTTCTGCCGTACCTGCTGCGGGATCGGCTTGCGCCACGGGCCGCTGCGGCGCGGGATGCTCCATGCCACCTCCGCCACCGCCCGCAGCCTGCGCGGGCGGATGCCCACCCCCCCGCAGCCGGGACCGTGCCGTGCTGGCACGGACCATGGAAGGGGTGCGCTACGCCCTGACTACCTTGTGGGACGACCTCGCCCCCTGGCTGGGGATGGCCCTGCTGGTCGCCGGGGCGCTGTCCGCCTTCGCCCCCCCCTTGGCCCTGGCTAGTCTGGGGCAGGGGTTGCCGGGGATGCTGCTGATGTTCGTCCTTGGTCTGCCCATGTACGTCTGCGCCACGGCTGCGACGCCGGTGGCTGCTGCCCTGCTGACGGTCGGCGTGGGGCCGGGTGCGGTGCTGGTGTTCCTGCTCGCGGGGCCTGCGGCCAATCTCGGTACGCTTGGCGTGCTTAAGCGCGAGTTTGGCGGGCGGCTGCTGACGGTCTATCTGGTCGCCCTCGCCACCGTCACCCTGCTGCTTGGCCTCCTAACCGAGTGGCTGGTCGGTGTGCTTGACTTGCACATCATCCCCTCCACAGGCGAGGCCGAGGCGGCCTCGCCTGTGGCCTGGGCGGCGCTGGTGGTGCTTGTGCTCCTGGCACTGGCAGGGCTTGCGCGTAGGAGGCGAGGATGATCCGGGTGGCGCTGGTGGCGGATACCCACGGCACGCTCAATGAGCACATTGCCGAGATCGTGGCCGACTGCGATCTGGTCGTGCATGCGGGAGATATCGGTGCGCCACGTGTGCTGGCCGCGCTCCAGCCTAAGAGTGGGCGGGTGATTGCGGTACGCGGTAACAACGACACCCCTTTGCAGTGGCCGCGCGGCTCGGAGGGCTGGTTGCGCGAGCTGCCGGAGCAGGTTGAGATCGATCTGCCCGGAGGCATCCTCGCGGTCGAGCATGGTCATCGCGCCCTGCCTGCCGCCTTGCGTCATGCGCGTCTGCGCGAGCGCCATCCGTATGCCCGGGCCGTGGTCTATGGCCACACGCATCGGCTGGTTATCGACCAGGAAGCGTGGCCTTGGGTGCTCAACCCCGGTGCGGCGGGGCGCATCCGCACCTGCGGCGCGCCCTCTTGCCTAGTGCTGAACGCCGGGGCGGAGCAGTGGAGGGTGGACATCCACGTCTTTCGCGGCTAGTTTTCAAAAGTCTTTCTGCATCACCAAGCGAGAAGCATGGCCCGCATCCTTGGCACCGGTATCGCCACCCTCGACATCATCAACACGGTCGATGGCTATCCCGCCGAAGACAGCGAGGTGCGCGCCGTGGAGCAGGCTGTGCGGCTGGGGGGAAATACCGCCAATACTCTAGGTATCCTTGCCCAGGCTGGGCATCAGTGCCATTTTGCCGGGGTACTGGCGGGCGATATGGGGGGGCAGCGCATCACGGCGGAGCTTACAGCGCGCGGCATCGGTCTGGAGTATGCCCGGCGGATGGCGGGCGGTGCCACGCCCACTTCGTACATCGCCCTCAATCGGCGCAACGGCTCACGCACCATCATCCACCACCGCGACCTGCCGGAGTTCGGCATGGACGACTTCATGGAGATCCCCGTGGAGACGTTCGACTGGCTGCACTTCGAGGCGCGTAACTGCGACGAACTCGCGGCCATGCTCGCCTATGCGCGCAGTATGGTGCGTGATCAGCCGATCTCGCTCGAGGTAGAGAAGGAGCGCGATGGGTTGGAGCAGTTGTGGGACTATCCCGACATCATCATTTTTTCGCGCGCCTTCGCCCGCGGCCGTGGGTTCGAGCAGCCGCAGGCGTTCCTGGCCGAGGCGCGTGCCTGGGCGCCGCGTGCCATCCTGATTCTGCCCTGGGGCGACCAGGGGGCCTGGGCGATGCAGGGCGATGCGCTGCTGCACAGCCCGGCCTTCCCGCCGCCTGAGGTGGTCGATACCCTTGGCGCGGGCGACACCTTCAACGCCGGATTGATCCACGCCATGCTTTCCGGCCGCGCCCTTGAGCTCGCCGTGGAGGATGCTTGCCGCCTAGCGGGGCGCAAGGTGGGGCAAGTGGGGCTTGAAGGCCTGTTCAAGCCCACCGCCATGGCTGCGGGCGAATACCTCTGTCCCCTCGCCAGCCTACCTGATCCGGGCAGCCGCGGCCTTGAAGTCGAACTCGACGGTGCCATGCGCCCGATTTTCATCGTCCGCCGGGGCCACACGGTGAAGGGCTACCTCAACCGTTGCCCGCACATCGGCGCAGAACTCAACTGGCAGCCGGATGTGTTCCTCGACGCCGATCAGCGCTACATCCTGTGCGCGGTGCATGGCGCGCTGTTTACCATCGAGGATGGCCGCTGTATCGCCGGCCCCTGCCGGGGCGAGGCCTTAACGCCGGTCGAGGTGACGGTGGAGCAAGGGCATGTCGTCCTCATGTCTTCTAAAAAAGCGGGCGCATGAGCTTCTAACCGTCCGTTGAAAGCCCTTTATAACGGTCTGGTCACACGCGGAGGAGGGAGCCTTCTCTAGTTACTCTAGTTACTCTCCCCACCTTTGGCGCCATCGTCACCAATCTTTCATCTGCACATCGCATCCTTGTCTGCATCTGTTGTTTAAGGGTGTGTACGATGCGCATCGCGCTGGTCACCGAAACCTATGCCCCCGAACTGAACGGGGTCGCCCGCACGCTCGTGGCCATGGTGCGCGAGTTGCGGGCGCTGGGGCATACGGTGGATTTGGTGCGTCCCGCGCCGCGAGGGGATGCCGCCCCGCCTGAAGAGGGGGAACTGCGCGTGCGCGGCTTGCCCCTGCCAGGGTATGCGGCCATGCAGTTCGGCCTGCCTGCCGGGCAACGTCTGCGCGCTCGCTGGACCCGTTGGCGTCCAGATGTGGTGCATATCGACACCGAGGGGCCTCTCGGCTACTCGGCACTGCGCACAGCGCGTGCCCTTGGCATTCCGGTCACGTCCAGCTTGCACACCCATTTCCATATCTATGCCCGCCATTATGGCCTGCCTTGGCTGAGCGGTCCGGTGCTGGCCTACCTGCGCTATTTCCACAACGCCACGGCCTTTACCCTGATTCCGACCGAGGATCAGCGCGCGCAGTATGCCGCCGAAGGTTTTGAGCGCCTGCGCGTGCTTGGACGCGGAGTCGATGCCACGCTGTTCCATCCCGCCCGCCGTGATCCCACGCTGCGGGCGCGCTGGGGTGCGGATGCGGATACCCCGGTGGTCTTGTATGTTGGGCGGCTGGCGGCGGAGAAGAACCTTGACCTGTTTGTGCGTGCCATCCAGACCATGCGCGAGTGTTGCCCTAAGCTGCGCGCGGTGATGGTGGGGGATGGTCCGCTCGCGGCCAGCCTGCGCCACGCCCACCCTGACATCCACTTCGCGGGTGCCCAGGTCGGGGAGGCGCTGGCGGCCCATTACGCCAGCGCCGACCTGTTCGTCTTCCCGAGCCTGTCTGAGACCTTCGGCAATGTCCTGCTCGAGGCCATGGCCTCCGGCCTCGCCGTGCTGGCCTTCGATTACGCGGCGGCACGCTTGCTGATCGACGACGACCGCTGCGGTCTGGTGGCCCCCGTCGGCGACGAAGAGACCTTTCTGCACCAGGCCGCCCGCCTCGTTGAGGATAACAAGCTGGCGGCGCGGCTGGGCCAGGCCGCACGCGAGCGCGCCGAACAGCAAAGCTGGACGGCCATCGTACGTCAGCTCGAGTCGATGTGGCTTGAGGTGATCGATGCCGCAACCGCTTCACCGAGGAGGGTCGCCTGATGAATGTCCCACGTCTTGCCCACCCCGCGGCATGGCTCCGGATGGGGCTGCACCGTTATCTTGGCTGGGAGCAGGCCATCACCCTGGCCGCCAACCGCCTGAGCGGCTTCCGCCCCGTGCGCGCGGTGTTCGCCACGGCCAGCCGGTTGGGGGATGGCATCGGCTGGTATGCTCTCTTGTTCTGGCTGGCCTGGCATGATGGGCTGGCTGCCATCCAGCCGGTCGGCTGGATGCTGGCCACCGCCCTGGCAGGGCTGTTGCTGTACGGGGCGATCAAGAAGCTCACCGCCCGTCCGCGCCCCTGTGCGGTGTGTGACGGCATCCGGCTGAGCGTGCCACCGCTCGACAAGTACAGTTTTCCCTCCGGGCACACCCTACTCGCGGTCAACTTCTCGGTGCAGTTGCTGGAGTACGCGCCGGATCTGGCCTGGCTGGTGGGGCCGTTTGCGCTTTTGGTGGCCGCCTCGCGCATGGTGCTTGGGTTGCACTATCTCTCCGATGTGCTGGCCGGAGCCCTGCTGGGCGGCTTGCTGGCCGGCCTCGCCCTGTTGGCGCAGTAGCAAAAAAGAACCCCCGCAACGAAGGCGGGGGTTGCTGGAGGGAGAGGCTGGATCAGCCCCAGGTGTCCTGGCGGATGCCCTCGTACCACCCCTTGGCAAATAGGCCTTCAGCCTTCCAGTTGTTACCCCCCTTGGCCGACACACCGCCTGAGCCCTTGACTTCGACGATCTTGTTCTCGGCGCTCAGCTCGTAGACTCCAACAACGGAGATCGCGTCCTGCGCGGAAACATAGCTGTAGCAGGTGTTGACTAACTTCGGGTCGCCCGCCTCGGCACCATTGAGGGCATTGACGATGGCGGCTGCGGCAATTTTCGCCTCGGAGTTCGCCCCATAGCCCGATTTGGGTATGGGGCCTGCGATGCAGCTATCACCAATCACATATACGTTCTTGGCTTTGCTGGACTCAAAGGTGCGCTGATTGACTGGTGCCCAGCCCGTATCGTCGGCAAGTCCGGAAGCGGTGACAATCTTACCGGCCCGCATGGGCGGGATGACATTGATCACATCCCCCTTGATCTTGTCACCATCTTTGGTGGTAACGGTCATCGAGCCAGCATCCACCGAGGTGACTACGCCGCCCCGCTCCGGGCTGACCCAGTCGATCATGTCACCGTACAGGGTCTCCCAGGCCTCCATGAACAGGCCCTGCTTGGAGAATTTGTCCTTCGGGTCGAGGATGATGATCTTGGACTTCGGCTTGTGC
>JARJMX020000157.1 GCA_029335925.2 Gammaproteobacteria bacterium | reverse complement strand
GAGCCCGCGGCCGGCCAGGTCGCGGGCGAAGGCGCGGGCATTGAGTGCGCCACCGGGGGAGGGGTGGCGGGTGCCGACAATAGTCAGGGTCGGGAGGCGCAAAAGATCGGGGTCACCCAGGGCGAACAGTGCGGGCGGAGGATCCGCAAGATCGTGCAAGGCGGGCGGATAGCGTGGGTCATCGAGCGGAATGAGGTGATGGCTGGGGGCGGTCAGCCAATCCAGGGCCGCCCTGATCCGAGGTTCGTCGGGTTGGCGCAGGGCCGCGCAGGTGGCTTCGCCAAGCCCCACAGCCCGCCACAGGGCCGGACCTTGCGCGAGGATGGCAAGCGGATCCGGGGCTTCCTCCCACAGCCGGGCCAAAGCGCGTGATCCGAGCGCCGGGGCGTGCAGCAGGGTGAGCCAGGCGCGTTGGCGGGACTCATCCTGGCTTCTTACCCTTCCGGCCTCCATGCCGGAAGGGTGGGAGGCAGCGTTGCCGAATCCGTCGCGGGATTCCGCCTTTTGGGTGACGTTTCGCGTCCCAGTGCCGTTTCCGATCGCGCTGTTCGGCCCGTCCTGCGGGTGGTCTGCTCCCTGAGCCATGCGAGATTGGCCAGGTTCAGCGGCAGGTGATCGCGGGGGCATTCGGTGAGCTAAAACACGTCCCTTCACGTATCGGTTCACTCACTTCACCGATGAGGGCGTAGCTTGCGCGTTCATAGACGAGGAATACCACAGCATCACCCAGCACCTGATCCGGCAGACGCACCTCGCGAACTGGATCAGTGAAGAGGTCGGGTGCTGAGTCTTCGCCGCGCGGATCGGGGATGGGCGTGGTATCCACCCGGGTGGTACGCCCCGGCTTGTAGAAGCGAATAACGTTCCCTTCCACCATGCCGTCGACGCGGCCGCGGTCGATGGCCACCACCTGCCAGCGAGTGCTCGCCGTGGTGGTGTCCGGCAGGGAGATGACGTGGCCGCGGATGTCTGCCGCGGCCGGTGTGAGGCGGAGGTCCTGGGTCAGGGGTGCGGGCAGGGGCACGATGCGGTCGCCCTTGCGTGTCTCGCGCGGGGATTCGATCAGCCGGAGCGTTGTGGTTTCACCGCCGGTCAGCACCTGCGCGATACCGGCAGCCTCGGCCTCGTAGCCGAGCACCTCCTTGCTATCCGGGTCGAGCAGCGGCTTGTGCGGGCGCACCACGGCCATCATCTCGCCGCTCTCCATGGGGCCGCCATGGGCATAGAGGATGTCGCCACGTCCCAGCACGAGGCGGCCGTCCGGTGATCCGACGACTTGCGGCGCACTGTTCAGCTCGTGCGCCTCCACAACTTGCGGATAAGCGAGGAACGGACGAAGGACCTCGAGCGGGAGGGTGGGAATGGCCTGCTCTGCGGGCAGGATGCGTATGCGCGGCGAGAGCTTCTTGGTCAGGCGGGGCTGGCCCTGGATGTTGACGATGGTAAGCACGTCGCCAGGGTAGATGCGGTGCGGGTTTTGCACCTGCGGGTTGTCATACCAGATCTGCGGCCACATCCACGGGGCGTTGAGGAAGCGTTGGGCCAGGCCCCAGAGGGTGTCGCCTTTTTTGACCGTGTAGGTGTGCGGGGCGTCGGCGTGGAACGGTTGGGTGTTCATGCGGAGGGCGGGAGGCGGGGCGGCATCCTGCAACGGGGTAACTTTGGCGGCCTGGGGCTCTGCGCTTGCTGATGGGTCCTCGGGGGTGCTGGCACAGGCGGCGAGCAGGGCGGGAAAGGTGATCAGGCTCAGGCGTAGTGCATTCCGGGGCATGGCGGTTCCATCGACGCAGGGAGAGTTTCCGAAGTTGATACCATAAAATAGACGCTTTCGCGATGAAGAGTATCGGCTGAACCATGGCTCTGCTGCCCATTTTGGAGTACCCGCATCCTAACCTGCGCAAGGTCGCGCGGCGCGTGGAGCACTTCGACGATGAACTGCGCCGCCTGGTGGCTGACATGTTCGAGACCATGTACGCGGCCCCCGGCATTGGCCTCGCCGCCACCCAGGTGGACATCCACCGCAAGATTGCGGTGGTGGACGTGTCCGAGGGCAAGGACCAGCCGTTGGTGCTGATCAACGCCGAGATCCTCGAGGCTTCTGGGGTCGAGGAGATGGAGGAGGGGTGTCTGTCCATCCCGGGGGTGCACGAGAAGGTGGCGCGCAAGGAGAGGGTGCGCGTGCGTTACCAGGATCTCGACGGCGTCGAGCACGAGCTGGACACCGGCGGTTTGCTCGCGGTATGCATCCAGCACGAGCTCGATCACCTTGAGGGGCGCCTATTCATCGACCACCTCTCGCCGCTTAAGCGCGAGCGCGCCTTGAAGAAATACGAAAAGCTGCGCAAGCGCGAACGCGCCTAAGGCGGAAGACACCATGTCCAAACCCCGCATCATCTACGCCGGCACGCCGGATTTCGCCGTGCCGGCCCTGCGCGCCCTTATCGAGGGCGGCGCCAACGTCGTGGCCGTGTATACCCAGCCGGACCGCCCCGCCGGGCGGGGGCGCAAGCTGACCGCGAGCCCGGTCAAACAGGCGGCGCTGGAATACGGCCTGCCGGTGTTCCAGCCCGCGACCCTGCGCACGCCCGAGGCGCAGGCCGAGCTCGCGGCACTCAAGCCCGACCTGATGGTGGTGGCCGCCTACGGCCTGCTGCTGCCTGAGGCGGTGCTTAAAATCCCTTCCTGCGGCTGCGTCAATCTGCATGCCTCACTTCTGCCCCGCTGGCGTGGGGCAGCGCCGATCCAGCGTGCCATCGAGGCGGGAGATGCAAAGACCGGCATCACTCTGATGCAGATGGATGTGGGGCTCGACACCGGTGACATGCTGGCCAAGTCCGCCTGTCCGATCACGCCCGAAGATACAGCGCAGAGTCTGCATGACAGGCTGGCCGTGATGGGCGCGGAGCTGCTGATGCAGCACCTGCCCGCGTTGCTCGCCGGTACGCTCAAGGGGGAGGTGCAGGACGAAGCCCTCGTCACCTACGCGAAGAAGCTGGACAAGGCCGAGGCCCGTCTCGACTGGTCGCGCCCCGCCATCGAGCTGGCGCGTCAGGTGATGGCCTTCAACCCCTGGCCGGTGGCGGAAACCCTCTGGCATGGGGAGAGCTTCCGCATCTGGCGCGCCCGTGCGCTGGACGGTCAGTCCGACAGGGCGCCGGGTACGGTAGTGGCCACCAGTCGTAACGGTATCGATGTCGCGACCGGGGCCGGCATCCTGCGCCTCGAGCAGGTGCAGCGGCCCGGCGGCAAGCCCCTGCTTGCTGCCGACTTCCTCAATGCCCAGCCCATGTTGGGCGAAAGGTTCGGGGTCTGATGGCCGGCAAAGCCCACGCCGAGGGGCGTCCTGCGGGCAAGGATGGAGTGGGCAGTGGGGCTCGTGCCCAGGCTGCCCGTGCCGTGGCGGCTGTGCTGGCGGGGCGTTCGCTGAGCGAGGCCTTACCGCCGCTCTTGGCCTCCCTGCCCGAGCGGGACCGGGGACTGGCCCAGGAGCTGGCCTTCGGCGTGCTGCGCGAGTTCGAGCCGCTTGCCTTCCTTGCGGAGGGTCTGGTCAAGAGCCTCCCCAAGCCGACCGAGGTCTTCGCCCTGCTGCTGGTAGGGTTGTACCAGTTGATCCATACCCGGATGCCAGAACATGCCGTGGTGCATGCCACGGTGGAGGCGACCCGCACGCTCAAGGCCCAGCGCCTTAGCGGCCTCGTCAATGGCGTGCTGCGCAGCTTCATGCGTGAGCGCGAGGCGTGCCTTGCTCGGCTGGAGGGCGCCGCCCCGGCCACCCGCCACGCCCTGCCGGGCTGGCTGTGGGCGCGCCTTGGGCGTGACTGGCCGGGGCAGGAGGAGGCCATCGCCAGCGCGCTCCGCCAGCGCCCGCCGATGACCCTGCGGGTCCATGCTGCCCAAGGCGGACGTGAAGCCTACCTTGCGCGGCTGGCCGAAGCCGGTCTTGCGGCGGAGCCGACCTGCCATGCCCCCTTCGGCGTGCGCCTGGCCCAGCCGCAGCCCATCGAGCGCCTGCCTGGTTTTGCCGCGGGCGAGGTCTCGGTGCAGGACGAGGCGGCCCAGCTGTGTGCCGACCTGGTCGAGCTGCGTCCAAGACTTAGGGTGCTCGATGCCTGCGCCGCTCCAGGGGGCAAGACTCTGGCCTTGCTCGAGCGCGAGCCTGGGTTGGCCATGCTGGCGCTCGACAGCGATGCCAGACGGCTCGCCCGCGTCAGAGAAAACCTCGCCCGCGCGGGGCTGGCCGCCGAGGTGCGGGCCGCCGATGCTGGCGATCCACCCTCCTGGTGGGATGGCACCCCCTTCGATCTGATCCTTCTCGATGCCCCCTGCTCGGCCACCGGCGTGATCCGCCGCCACCCTGACATCAAGCGCCTGCGCCGCGAGACTGATATCGCCGCCCTGGCGCGCCAGCAGGATCGCCTGCTCGATGCCTTGTGGCCGCTGCTTGCCCCGGGCGGACACATGCTTTATATGACCTGCTCGATCCTGCGCGAGGAGAACGATGCCCGCATCGACGCCTTCCTCCAGCGTCGCGCGGATGCAGCCGAGCAGCCGATCGAGGCCGGGTGGGGCCACCCCTTGCCCCACGGCCGGCAAATTCTGCCCGGGGAGGATGGTATGGATGGCTTTTACTACTGCCTACTCGCGAGGGCATCATGAGGTCTTGGCTGGTGATCGGGCTGCTGGGGTGGTTCTTTGGCGTTGCGTCCCTGCAGGCTGGTGAGGTGGCCATCACCCGTGTCGCCACCGAGCTGCGTGGCGACACCCTGTATGTCGATGCCGATGCCCGTCTCGAACTGTTTGCGGCCCAGCGCGAGGCCCTTGAGAGCGGCGTGCCGCTCACCTTCGCCTGGGAGTTCGTCATCGAGCAGGAGCGTGACTGGTTGTGGGCGCGCGAGGTCGCGAGCCAGACGATCCGCGCCCGCATTGAATACCACGCCCTAAGCCGGCTCTATCGGTTGGTGTGGCCGGAGAGCGAGGAAAGCGCCATCTTCACGAGCCTGGTCAGTGCGCTGGAGGCATTGACCCAACTGCGCAACGTCGCGCTCGGCCCGGCCAGTGACTTCCCCGCTCATGGAACCTACCGGGGGCGGGCACGACTGAGGTTGTTGCTCGACACCCTGCCCTTGCCGATGCGGCCGCGGGCCTATTTCTCCGAGCGCTGGGCCCTGACCAGCGAATGGTATCTATGGGCCTTCTGACCCTGTGGGTCTTCTACCGCCGCCGCGTTCGCCCGCTGGTGCCGTGGGTCAGCGCGGGGGTGGTGGTGCTGCTGCTGGTCTCGCTCTACCTCTTGACCGACGCACTGCAACACTCTACTCGTTACGAGTCGCTGTACGTTTGGCTGCTCGGTTTCAACATCGTGGGCGTGCTGTTCCTGCTCATGGTGGTGGCGGCCAACCTCTGGCGGCTGGTGCAGAGTCTGCGCGCCCACGTGCCGGGCGCGCGTCTGACCATGCGCTTCCTCGGCGCCTTCGTGGCCTTGAGCCTTGCGCCAGTCGCCATCGTTTTTTACTTCTCTCTGAACTTCATCCAACGCGGCATTGACAGTTGGTTCGACGTGCAGATTGAGCAGGCCCTGAGCGATGCGCTGGAGCTCTCGCGCGCCTCGCTCGATGTGCGCATGCGCGAGGCCGTGCGCGCGACCTCGCGTGTGGGGGAGCTATTGGCGGATACCGAGAGCGAGCGTGCCGCCCTCGAGCTTGACACCCTGCGGCGCGAGACCGAGGCAATCGAGATGACCTTGTTCGGTGCGGGCAACATGATCGTCGCCTCGGCCAGCGACGACACCCAGGGCATTCTGCCAGCCCGCCCGAACGAGGCTATGCTGATGCATGTGCGTCAGGGCAATGACTACATCGGGCTGGAGCCGGTGGCGGGCGGTCGGCTGGTGATTCGGGTCGTGACCCCGGTGCGGGGCTATGGCGTTCGCAATGAGGCCTGGCTCTTGCAGGCCCTGTTTCCGCTCGATCCGCGCCTGGCGAGCCTGGCGGACAGCGTACAGGAGGGCTTTCATCAGTATCGCGAGCTAATCTACCTGCGCCACGGGCTGAAGCAGAATTTTGGTCTCGCGCTCGGGCTCGCTTTGCTGCTCTCCGCCCTGACTGCGGTGTGGCTGGCCTTCGTCGCCGCACGTCGGCTCACTGCACCGATCCGCGAGCTAGCCCTAGGGACCCGCGCGGTGGCCGCGGGCGACTACAGCCTGCGTCTGCCGGTACAGCGCAATGACGACCTCGGCTTGCTGGTGCGTTCGTTCAATACCATGACTGCGCGGATTGCTGAGAGCACCGAAGAGGCTCGACGGCTGATGGAAGAGGCCGATGCCCAACGCGATTATCTGGAGACGGTGTTACAGCATCTTTCCTCGGGGGTGCTGACGCTCGATGAGCGGGCGCGGGTGCGGCATGCCAACGCTGCCGCAGCCAGCATGCTCGGCGTGCCGCTCACGGAGCTTCTCCACGCCAGCCTTCAGGGGTTGTGTTTGACCCACAGCCACCTTGCCCCCTTGTGCGATGCCTTGCATGCCTGGCTGGAGGGAGGCGGGGAGCTGGCCCGCGAGGTCCGCCTGTTCAGCGAGGCGGGCCGTCGCATCCTCATGCTGCGCGGCGCGCCGCTGGCGCATGACCTGCAGGGTGGCGAGGAGGGCGGCCTGGTCTTGGTGATGGAGGACATTACCGCCATCATCCAGGGCCAGCGTGACGCGGCCTGGAGCGAGGTGGCGCGACGTCTGGCGCACGAGATCAAGAATCCCCTCACGCCGATCCAGCTGTCGGCCGAGCGCCTGCGGCGCAAGCTCGGCCCGGTGTTGGCGGAGGACAACGCCCGGGTACTGGAACGCGCGACCCATACCATCGTGCAGCAGGTCGAGGCCATGAAGCATATGGTTAACGAGTTTGCGGAATATGCGCGTGCGCCGGAGTTGCGGCTGGCGCCGCTGGAGCTCAACACCCTCGTACGCGACGTGGTCGATCTCTACCGCGGTGGCAGCGTACGGGTGCAGCACGATCTGGCGTCTCCACCGCTATGGGTGGAGGGGGATGCCGGTCGTCTGCGTCAGCTGTTGCACAACCTGGTGAAGAATGCCGTCGAGGCGCTGCAGGAGTCGACCACGACAGGGGGTATCGAGCCGACGGTCACCTTGCATACCCGCCTGCGCCCGGATGAGGGCCTGGTGGAGCTGTGCGTGGACGACAACGGGCCGGGCTTTCCTCCCGACCTGGTTGAGCATATCTTCGAGCCCTATGTGACCACCCGTCCGAAGGGTACTGGCTTGGGGCTTGCCATCGTCAAGAAGATCGTCGAGGAACACGCAGGGCGCGTGCATGCCTTCAACCCCGCCGAGGGTGGGGCGCGCGTGCTGATCCTGCTGCCCGCCTTGGAGTCTGCGGGCGATCGTCACGTATCTTCCGGGATGCCTGCGCCGGGTGGCACCGTTGATGGGGCCGCAGGAGCGGCTCCGAGCAGTTGAGGAAAACATGCCTAACGCACACATCCTAATCGTGGACGATGAACCGGATATCCGCGATTCCGTCCGCGACATCCTCGAGGACGAGGGTTACAGCGTCGCCGTGGCCGAGGGGTCCGCGCAGGCCCAGGCGGCCTTGCAGGCCCGTCGCGCCGACCTGATCCTGCTCGACGTGTGGATGCCGGAGATGGATGGCCTCGGCCTCTTGCGGCACTGGCATGCCCATGGTGGGCTACCGGCGCCGGTGGTGATGATGTCCGGTCACGGCACGCTGGAGACTGCGGTGGAGGCTATTCGCCTTGGCGCCTACGATTTTATCGAGAAGCCACTCTCGCTCGACAAGTTGTTGCTGACAGTGGAAAACACTCTCCAGGCCCAGCGTCTGGCGCAGGAGAACGCCCGCCTTAAGCGCGAGGCGCGGGCCCTGTTCGAGCCGGTCGGTGACTCGGCCTACATGCAGGCGCTCAAGGCGCAGGCACGCCGCCTGGCCGAGGTCGAGGGTTGGGTGCTGATCTCCGGCGAGCCCGGAGTGGGCAAGCAGACCTTCGCCCGCTACATCCATGGCCTCAGTTCACGCCGCCACCAGCCCTTCATCGAGGTCAACCTCGCCACCCTCAACACCCGTCAGGGTGCCGCGGTGGAGCTGTTCGGCAGTGAGGACGGCAGTGGGCGCATCCGCTACGGCCTGCTCGAGCAGGCGCATGGTGGCACCTTGTTTCTGGCCGAGGTCGCCGACCTCGACAAGGGGGTGCAGACCCAGCTCTTGTCCGCGCTGGAGAGCCAGAGCTTCGTGCGCGTGGGTGGCAGCGAGCCGGTGCATGTGGATGTGCGGGTGATCGCCGCCACCGCGCGCGATCTGGCTGAAGAAGTCCGCGCTGGCCGTTTCCGCGAGGAACTGTACTACCACCTCAATGTCCTGCCGTTGCGCATCGCGCCCCTGCGCGATCATGCCGAGGATATCCCCAAGCTGCTCGAGCACGAGCTGCGTCGCGCGCAAGAGCAGGAAGGTCTTCCCCCTCGCAGGTTCGACCCCGAGGTGCTTGCCTTGCTGACCAGCTATGCCTGGCCGGGCAATGTGCGCGAGTTGAAGAATGTAGTGCAGCGTCTGCTCATCTTGGCCCAAGGCGAGGTGATCAGCGTCGCCGAAGCGCGCCAGGCTCTCGGCACGCAGGGTGCGCACTCGCCGGGAGGGGGTGTGGCCATCGCCCGCGAGCGGGGGGGGCGATTGACGGTCGAGGTGGAGCTGGCCCAGCCGCTGCGCGATGCCCGCGATGCCTTCGAGCGCGCCTACCTCGAGGCGCAGTTGCGCCAGAGCGGCGGTAGCATGACCGAGCTGGCCCGCCGCACCGGCATGGAGCGCACCAACCTCTACCGTAAGCTCAAGGCCCTTGGGCTCAAGGACAGCGCTCAGCGGGACGATGACGAGAAAGCCTGGTAAATGAAGATTGTCATTCTTGGTGCTGGCCAGGTCGGTACCACCATTGCCACCCAGCTGGCCAGCGAGGCGAGCAACGATATCACCTTGGTGGACACCAATGCCGCCCTGTTGCGCGAGCTGCAGGAGAAGCTCGATATCCGCACTGTGACTGGTCTGGCCTCACATCCCTCCGTGCTAGAGGAGGCGGACGTGGGCGACGCGGATATGTTGCTTGCGGTCACCAACAGCGATGAGGTGAATATGGTTGCCTGCCAGCTGGCATGGAAGCTATTCCATACCCCGGTCAAGATCGCTCGCCTGCGCGCACCAGAGTACCATGCCATCCCCGCGATCTTTGAGGAGGGGTATTTCAAGATTGACGTTGTGATCAGCCCGGAGACGCTGATCCAGGAGCATATCGCCCGCCTGGTGGCCTATCCGGGATCCTTGCAGGTGCTGGACTTCGCCGGCGGACGGGTGCGCCTGGTCGGCGTGCGTGCCTTCGCCGGCGGGCCGATGGTCGGGCAGCCGATCCGTGAGATCCGCAAGCACATGCCGAACGTCGACACCCGCGTGGCGGCCATCTTCCGCCGTGGTCAGGCCATTATGCCGACCGGGGATACCGTGATCGAACCGGAGGACGAGGTGTTCTTCATCGCTGCGCGCGAGCACATCCGCGCGGTCATGGCCGAGCTCGGGCGCATGGAGCGTCCCTACCGGCGCATCATGATCGCGGGGGGGGGCAATATCGGGCGTGGTCTGGCCAAGGCCCTAGAGAGCCGCGCCCAGGTCAAGGTCATTGAGCACAACCCCGTCAACGCCAAGCGTCTGGCCGAGGAGCTGCACGAGAGTATCGTCCTGCGCGGTGACGCCACCGACGAGGATCTCTTGCGCGACGAGAACGTCGAGGACATGGACCTGTTCCTCGCTGTCACCAACGATGACGAGAACAACATCCTTTCGGCCATGCTCGCCAAGCGCCTTGGCGCGCGCAAGACCATGGCGATCATCAACCGCACGGTGTATGTCGATCTGATCGAGGCCACGGCGATCGATGTGGTCATCTCGCCGCAGCTGATCACGGTCAGTGCCCTGCTCGCCCACGTGCGCCGCGGCGAGGTCACCACGGCCCACTCCCTGCGCCGCGGCGCGGCGGAAGCGATGGAAATCACCGCCGTGGGCGATCGGCTGACCTCGCGCGTGGTCGGGCGGCGCATCGAGGAGTTGAAGCTGCCCGAGGGGGTGACCATCGGCGCCATCGTGCGCAATGAAGATGAGGTGATCATCGCTCACCATGACACGGTCATCCAAGCGGATGATCACGTGATCCTGTTTTTGACCGACAAGCGCCGGGTGCGCGAGGTGGAGCAACTGTTCCAGGTCGGCTTCAGCTTCTTCGGGTAGGGCGAGCCATGCACTTCTCCATGGTCCAGCGCGTGTTGGGCGTGTTGCTGATGATCTTCAGTCTGTCCATGCTGCCACCGGTGCTAGTGGGCCTGTATTTCGGCGACGGCGCCATTCTACCATTCCTGGAGGGGTTCCTCTGGTTGTTTGTGCTGGGTTTTCTGGCCTTCTGGCCGGTCCGCCACCTCAAGCACGAGCTCAAGCTGCGCGATGGGTTTGTTGTGGTGGTGATGTTCTGGACGGTTCTGGGGGCCACTGGGGCGCTGCCGTTCTATCTTGCTGACCGGCCTGATATGTCGCTCACCGATGCCGTGTTCGAGGCCATCTCCGGGCTCACCACCACTGGGGCGACGGTGTTGACCGGGATCGACGAGCTGCCACACAGTATCCTGTTCTACCGCCAGGAATTGCAGTGGCTGGGGGGCATGGGGATCGTCGTGCTCGCGGTGGCCATCCTGCC